>JAYRRJ010000124.1:0-1673 GCA_041910135.1 Candidatus Levyibacteriota bacterium | reverse complement strand
TGGAATCGGGCGAAACTATTCCTGTTACGATGAGTTTTGGAGGAGCAATTTATGATGGTTCAAATGTCGAGGAATTCATTGATAGAGTTGATAAAAAAGCATTGTATGGAGCAAAGGAAAATGGTAAAAATAATAGCTATATAATAGGGACATCTGATTCTCCAAAGGCAGCATAATTTATGGCAGAATTTGTTCATCTTCATAATCACTCTGAATATTCATTGCTTGATGGGCTTTCTCGAATAGACCCGATGGTGGAAGATGCGAAAAAGCTCGGCATGAGCGCAATCGCAATAACCGACCACGGGAATTTGTATGGCGCAATTAAGTTCTACAAAAAATGCTTGAGCGAGGGAATAAAACCTATCATCGGATGCGAAATATACGTTGCAAAACGGAATCTTCATGATAAAGAGGCGGGGGTTGATAAGGACTACAATCATCTTATTCTTCTTGCAAAAGATTTGACCGGATACAAAAATCTTATGAAGATAATAACCGTTTCGCACTTAGAAGGGTTCTATTACAAACCTCGAACTGACATCAATCTTTTGAAAAAATATAGCGAAGGACTTATTTGCTTGACCGCATGTGTAAATGGCTTTGTCGGGGAGCCCCTCGTTGAGGGAAATGAAAAACTGGCAAAAGAACGGCTTGAAAAACTTATCGATATTTATGGAAGGCAAAATTTATTTCTTGAAATCCAACGGCACATAAAAGTCCCTCCACAAGAAGAGCTAAACCAAAAACTTATTGTCCTCTCAAAAGAATTCGGGGTTGGACTGGTTGCTACCAATGACAATCACTACATTGAAAAGGACGACGCAGAAGCCCAGGAAATTCTTTTATGTATCGGTACCCAAACAACAATCCTGGATGAAGGAAGAAAACTATCGATGATTGACTCTCCTGACTTCTACATAAAGTCGGGAGAAGAGATGGAGAAAAATTTTAAAGATATTCCTGAAGCTGTTTCAAATACGGTAAAGATTTCTCAAATGTGTAATTTGGAATTGACGTTAGGAAAGTGGATAATGCCTCAGTACGCAGTGCCAGATGACCTGTCACCCGCAGAATATTTCAAAAAAATTATCGACGAGCGGCTTCCGTCACGGTATGGCGATATAACGAAAGAGATTCGCGAAAGGGTTGATTACGAAATAGACGTTATACTTAAAAAAGGATACGAGACGTATTTTTTAACAGTTGCCGACTTTGTGAATTGGGCAAAGGACCATGGCATTAGCGTCGGACCGGGAAGAGGGTCTGCCGCAGGCTCGGTTGTTTCATATATCTTGCGCATAACGGACGTTGACCCTTTTTACTTCAATCTCCCATTCGAACGATTCCTCAATCCGGAACGGCCATCCGCTCCCGATATCGACTTGGATTTTGCCGATACGAGACGCGACGAAGTAATCGAGTATGTTACACAAAAATACGGGAAGGATAAGGTCGCCCAAATCATAACATTTGGAACTATGGAGGCCCGTGGAAGCGTCAGAGATGCCGGACGGGCTTTGGGCATGCCCTATGCGCAGCCGGACCGAATTTCTAAGATGATTCCGCCCGGGTGGCAGGGACATCATATGACTATTGACCTTGCCCTTACACAAAGCCCCGATTTGAAAAATGCCTATACAACCGAGCCTGAGACAAAACGGCTTCTCGAT
>JAYRRJ010000123.1:0-2346 GCA_041910135.1 Candidatus Levyibacteriota bacterium | reverse complement strand
TTGCGGTATTTTTTAAGCTATTTTTACCGGCTTGCCCATCAGTGACGCATAAGAGATGAATGTCGTGAGTTTTTGAGAATTTAGCCAACGTTCCCGCGGGGCCGAGAGCCTCATCGTCTGGATGCGCAAAAACAGCGACAACTGTTTTTCTCATTTGAAGGTATTATATACCTCTTTTGCAAGAATGCACGCAGAGTGCAAATTAGAGACTGAGGCGTATTGCCGGGCTCATCGTGGACTTAAGGGTAACTGAAGCAATTTTTTCGTTTCCTACGCTTGAAAGAAAGGTTTTTACATTATCTTTTAATTTGTTATCCTCAAAACTTACCTTTCCGACAATTGCGTGTATTATCGGAGCGTCGCTTTCTGTTTTATAGCTTACTTGACCACCGGAAAGCTTTTTTACCGCTTCCTCAGGATTTTCCGCAATAGTTCCATTTTTAGGATTTGGCATGAGTCCACGGGGACCGAGAATCTTTGCGACCCGGGCCAATTGTGGCATCATTTGAGGGGTTGCAACGAGAACGTCAAAATTGATTTTTCCTTTCGCAACTTCCCCCAGTATAGTGTCGTCTGCGATTTTAATAACCAATGTTTTTCCTGTTCCGTGTGGAAGGACAACCTGTCCGCTGATTCCTTTTTCCCGCGTGTTGATATGAAGCTCAACGGTTTCGTCAAATTTCGATGTTTTGAACTTTTTGAGCGCTTCAAGAGCTTGGTCGAGGGAGTAAGATTGAGTTTTTGAAACGAGTGTTTGATTTTCTTTGTGTCTTTTTGATTCAACTTTGACTTTTGCCTTTGCGAATTTCTCTTTTTTAGCAGGTTTTCCCGAGGTTTCCTCGACGGTTTCATTTGCTGTTGCAACAGTGTTTGTTGCCGTCGCAACTTCATCATTCGCTGTTGTAACAGTTTCTGCCGGTGTTTCTACTGTTTGGGAAGCTTCAACAACAGGGGTTTCGGCGGCTCTTTTTGCTGCCTTTTCAGCCTTTTTCGCCTCTTTTTTGGCCTTTATTTTTGCTTCCTCTTCAGGAGTGGTTTCGTCAAATGCTTTTATGCGAATTTTTCCCATACTATTTCTCCTTATTCTTGAACTTTAATTCCCATCGAACGGGCGGTTCCCTTTACGATTCTTGATGCCATTTCGTCGTCTTTTGTATTCAAATCATCCATTTTCTTTCTTGCGACATTCAGAATTTGTTCTTTTGTGAGGGTTGCTGCAACTTCACGTCCCGGTTTTTGAGAGCCTTTCTCAATTTTCAACTCCATTTTGATAAGTTCTGACATCGGCGGTTTTTTGACGATGAAAGAAAAAGTCCTGTCTTCGTAGACTGAAATAACAACAGGAAGCAAAATCCCTTTCTGGTCTGAGGTTTTGTCATTAAAAGCCTTCACGAATTCCATAATAGGAAGTCCGTGGGGACCAAGTGCAGTACCGACAGGTGGTGCAGGAGTAGCCTCGCCACCCTTGATAGCCAATTTTATATATGTTTTTACTTTTTTTGCCATATTTGTTTAGGGTTTAGTTGTTAGGGTATAGGGTTTAGTTGTGCATTATAAATTAACTAAACGCTAAACGCTAGTATCTAAACGCTTAGATTTTGCTTACTTGAAGAAAATCTAATTCTACGGGTGTTTCTCTTCCAAAAATAGAAACAAGTACTTTGACTTTTCCTTTTGCTTCATCAATTGACTCGACGGTCCCCAAAAAGTCTGAGAATGGTCCGTCTGTGATTTTGACCGCTTCTCCTTGAGTAAATTGCGCTTTGTAAACAGGTTCTTTTTGACCTACAAATGCGACAATTGCCTGGACTTCGTCGTCTCTTATTGGGGTTGGTTTGTTTTGAGCTCCTACAAATGAAGTAACACCGGGAGTGGTTCTTACAAGAACCCATGCCTCATCAGACAAATCCATATTTACCAAAATGTATCCGGGGAAGATTTTCTCCTTTATAGTTTCCTTTTTGCCGCCGCGGACCCGAATTGTGTCTCTTGTCGGGACGAGCGCATCAAAAATTCTCTCTTCAAATCCCATTGCCTGGACTCTTTGCATCAAGGTCTTTGCAACCTTATTCTCGTGTCCTGAATAAGTGTGAACGATATACCATTTTCCTCTATATTCTTTTTTGGGAGATACAGGGGCGGGTGCAGGAGTGGCCTCTTCCGCTTTTGGTTCTTCTTGAGCCGCTTCCTCGATCATATCGGATGCGTTTTCTTCCGTTTCCGGTTGCGCTGCTTCTTCATTTGGGGCGAGATCTACCACATCGCTTTCTTCTTTTGGCGCTTCAGGTGAATCCTGAATTTCATCAGCTGCCGTTTCTTCTGATTGATTTCCCTGAATGTCATCAG
>JAYRRJ010000122.1:0-2239 GCA_041910135.1 Candidatus Levyibacteriota bacterium | reverse complement strand
TGTCAGCGAGCAACTGTCAAAAGAGCCTGTTGCCAGATAGGTTGTAGTGGGTAGTGAGTAGGTAGTAGGAAGGGTGACGTATTTTTTGAGAACCAAATGTATTATCTCGCTGTTGGGTGCAATAAGCACCGTGCGGTTGGTTGTTGGTTTTTTGAACAACATGTTGAGAATTGGGATGTCATTTAGAATGCTCACCGCTTCTTCTTCCTGATAGGTTAGTTGTTGAATAGCCCCCATTTTTGTCTGAACCCCTTTGTCACAAAGTGCCTTTGTCCCTCCGAAAATTCCGAAAGTGCCGAGGGCAAGTGCTACTCCCATAATGCCAAGAGACCCTTTGAGGGTAAAGGAGAACGCTTTTTGTCTCTTAATTTCTTCTAAAATTTGTGTTATGCGTCTCAACGGGTTACCGACATGAACATCAAGCAGCGTCGAGTCGTCATGAGTTTTGGTGACTGATGTGTTGTGGTGGATAAACCCCTCTAATGGGTTTTCGTGCGGAGTCGTGGGAGGAGTCTGACTGTGAGGCTTTGGAATGAAATGACCTTCGCTGTCGCGGGGCATGGACTCTGCGACTTTTTGATGTTCTTCTTTCGTGTATTCCGACATGGACAATCCCTGCCGTGAATCTAGAATACAAAATTCCCCGTCTTCTATCAAGAGCAAAAAAAGATGATTGCAATACTTAATTTCCGAGTTACAATTCCTTCATGGCCTCAAAAGAATTAGATTTTTCGTTCAAACGTCCAATCGACGCGCCGGCTCTTTTACCAGAGACGATTCCTGACGGAGTACAGAGTCTTTATGAGCATGTGCATGGAGTAGCCCTCCCGAGGGGGGATTTGAGAAGGGGTCAGGCAGAGGCATTGGTCGAAACGGTAAATTTTCTTCAGAGCGGAGGACGGGTTGCGTACGTCGAGCAAGTTTCGGGATATGGAAAGTCAAGGTATATGGAGGAAGTGGGAGAGGGGTTTGGGGGAAGGCAGTTGTATATCACGCCTGGTGAAACAGGGTCCTCAAATATTGCAGGAAAGCTTATGGCAAAAGACGTTGGCAGATACGACAAGGAGCACAAAGAATTTGGTCACGACATAACTATAGCAACAATGCCAATACTCGAACGACTTTTTAATAGGGTTGCTTCCGGTCGGGACAACCAAGCTATACGCATAGCCCGACAACTTTTTGCTGCAGACCTTATCTTTGCCGATGAAGTACATCACTATCTGACTCCAAAAGCTTTGAGCGTTTTGACTACTTTTCTGCGGTTCAATCCAAATAGCGTCATGCTTGGGGCGACTGCAACTGAGGGGTATGATGCAGACAAAAACGCCGAAAAACTTTTTGGAGCGTGTCTTCACAGAGTCTCATTGGGAGAGGCAGTCGATGAAGGGGTTTTGCTGTCGCCAAGAGTAAGGATGGTCAAGACAGGGGTGAGTCTTGATAAATCAAAGACTCTTCCTTCAGGAACTATTGTATTTGACAGGACTGTTCCGGTACGCACACGGGACAAGAAGTTACTCGAGGCATGGCAGGATGCGCAGATGCAGGAGGGGAGGCGGATACGTACTGTTTCGTATCTTTCGTCTGTCGACCATGCTACTTCTTTTTTGAAACTTTGTGATGAGATGGGAATAACGGCTGAGATGATAACCGGGGACACCAATGGAGATGTGAGACGCTCAATATACGAGCGGCTTGAAGCAGGAAAGCTAGACACTGTTGCAACGGTTGAGACCGCTATCGAAAGTCTTGATTTGCCATGGCTTGACGGCATCATTGTCTCCGCGCAGACCCGGTCGATGCGTGTAGCAAGACAAATGTTCCCAAGGGCTATGAGAAATGCAAAAGGCAAAAGGACACCCTGGATATTCCAAGCGGTTGATGAAGGGACGCTTTATCGCAACAGGCCGCTTCTTGTGACCGATATTTTGGGGGTTACGAAATTTGTGAATGGGGAAGTGGTAAAGCCCGAAAGACAGACTTCGTATGATCACTCGATATTGGGGCTCGAAAAGGGAGAACGGTATGGCTATGCGCCGGGGGAAGGCGTGATGGATGAAGGAGTAACGTACGAGGTGAGCAGTGAAATCATTGATGTAAATTCGTTATTTCGGATGGGGGTTTTGGACAAGGCAAAACTCATGTATGAAGGGCTTTTATCAAAAGAGGAAGAGAAACGTCTTTTTGGTGAGATGAAACGAGGACTTGAAAAAGTTTTGGATACACAATATATGTCAAC
>JAYRRJ010000121.1:0-1747 GCA_041910135.1 Candidatus Levyibacteriota bacterium | reverse complement strand
ATAATAAGCCGGCAACTGCTTTCTGGCAGTATCTCCGAAAAAAAGCGATTGTAGTGTCAATTGTTGTTTCTCTTCTCTGGGTGCTCTCAAGCATCGGGATAGCACGTTTCTTCCACTTAGGGAGTATATGGCCCGTACTTCTTATTACTCCAATTTGGGCGACAACGATTCTTGCGTCTGTCGATGGAGGCTATCTAAGCGGCAATCTCAAATTCGGATATTTGGCACTCGTTGCACTTTTTGAATCGATAGCGAAATTTTCCATCGCATTTTTAATGGTAAAGGCAGGATATGATGACTATGCCTATCTTTCAATAGTATTTTCATCGGCCATTTCATTTGTCCTAATTGTTATTGCTGCGCTCAAAATAAAGAGACCAAAAATAAGAACTCAAAAAAAGGCAACAGCCTTTCCTTTCAAATTTTATTTCTCAAGTGCGATGACACGGATTTCAACAGTCATGTATTTGTCATTAGACGTTATTTTGGCAAAACATTTCTTGTTCCCCGACGCTGCTGGGCAATACGCACTTTTGTCACTTTCAGGCAAAATGGTTTTTTTTGCGGGGTCTCTATTTGCACAATTTATTTTACCAATAGTTAGCCACAAAGAAGGTTCCGGTAAAAATTCCCATAAAGTTTTTTATCAATTGCTCTTTGCTTCATTTGTGTCAAGCTTTCTTGCCTTTTTAGCAGTAGGTGCTCTTGGGCACTTTACGATGCCACTACTTTTTGGGAAAAAGGCGGCGGCCATCGTTGAGTTACTTCCTCTTTATGCATTCGCAATGGTTGCATTTACCGTTGCGACGAATATTGTGTCATTTGACCAAATAAAAGGAAAACACGTTTTGCCTGTTGCGAGTTTTATACTTTCGCTTTGTGAAATTGCCGGAATTTTAGCATTCCATGACTCGCTCAAACATATCTCAAACGTCATGGTTGTTATGGGACTTATAAGTTTTGGGGTTATCGGACTTCTTCACTTTCTTGAGTCGTTCTATACAACAATTTCTCTAAATATGCGTGATCTTTTTGAGGCTTTCATGCCGTATGAAAGACAAAAAGCTGCAGGGGGACTCAACATACTTATTCTTAATTGGAGAGACACGAAACACATTTGGGCGGGGGGAGCAGAAGTTTATGTTCAGGAACTGGCTAAAAGGTGGGTGGATGAAGGCAATTCGGTGACCGTGTTTTGCGGAAACGACAGAAATAACAGCCGAAACGAAACCATTGACGGTGTAAATATAGTAAGGCGCGGTGGGTTTTACACCGTATATTTGTGGGCTGCGCTGTATTATGTCCTTCGGTTCAGACGAAATTTTGACATCATAGTTGATTCTGAGAATGGCATTCCATTCATGAGCCCTCTTTTCTCAACAAAGCCTGTCGTTCTTCTCATCCATCACGTTCATCAGGAAGTTTTTGTGACTAACATGAAATTTCCATTGTCTTATGTAGGGAAATTCATCGAAGGAAAGTTGATGCCGTTTGTATACCGCAACAAAACAGTCATAACAGTGTCCGAATCTTCCAAAAAAGAAATCATAAAAGCAGGCATTGCAAAAGAAGATAATATCCAAATCGTTAATCCCGGTATTGAAATTGTTACAGGACGAGTCAAAAAGTCATCTGTTCCACAACTTATTTATTTAGGACGGCTAAAGGCATACAAAAATGTCGATGTTGCGATACGTGCATTTGCCTTGGTTTTGGAAAAAGTAAAAAAAGCAAAGTTTTTGATTGT
>JAYRRJ010000120.1:0-1776 GCA_041910135.1 Candidatus Levyibacteriota bacterium | reverse complement strand
CACAAAGACTCTGGATGCTGATTTGGTTAACAAATAATAAAATACCGGTATCAAAAACATAAGTAGATTAACAACAACTACCGAAAAGCCGAAGAAATTAGAAACTTGAGTTCCTATGAACCCTCCTATTAGTGCCGGAAGAATTGGATTGCCAAACATCCGCTTCTTCCATTGCCCATACATATGCCTGAGTCCGAAGAAGAGGAAAGATAGGAGGAAGAGTAGGTACGTTCCAAGCCCGAAAGCGCCCGTTGTGGCCAGATAATTTAAAAATTCATTATGTGCTTTATTGTAGAGATAATCCCACTCGGAAGTCAGATTGTGTTCTACCGGTCTGTATTTGTAGTAAGCATATGCGTATGTTTCAACCCCACTGCCAAAAAGAGGATATGCTTTCCAAATATCTATCGCCCCTTTCCAAACTATCTTACGGATATCCCCCGAACTTGTGATGCTTGACTCAAGCGCCGGTTGAGTCGGAGCGGTTTGGGATTTTTGATTTGCCGCTGAAGTCGTTGATTGCGGCACTGCTATTTGTTGTTTTGTCTTTTCCACAAGGGATCTGAACCCATATTTGTTAAGACTTGGAATGGGATTTTGAGTCAAGAAAGTAGTGAGAACAAAGAGTAACTGTATGGCAATAAGGGTTTGAAAACTTCTTTGCCTCAGTATATTTGTGACAGAAAAACCATACTTTCTCACGATAAGCAACGTAAAGAGGAAAACAAATACAAAATTTCCTATCCAAAAACCAATGAATCCCGATTGGGATAAAGTCCAAGTCAAATCAAAATAGAAAAGAAAAGCGGTGATAAAATATGCGGCAGTTTTAAGTAGGGGATATGAAAACAATTTCCCCTTTTTAATGTCTTTAGAAGCGTTAATTGCATAGGAACTTACAATTGGAAGAAGTATGAGAAGGAAGGCTGCAAGCCAGTTTGGCTGTCCGAGAGTTGAAAACATTCTGATTTTTGGCTGAAATGCCTCCGTCCAGCAAGAAACATCAAATGTTCCTCTGAAAGCAAGGCACGTCGGGTCGTTACCAAAATGCGAAGGAAATCCCCACAATGCAACAAGAACACCGGATATGAATATTGCGTACAACATCCGTTTTGCTCTTTTAATATTTTCTTCTTTGTCAGAGGTAAGAATATTTGTCGAAAGCGCAAAATATAAAAAGACATAGCATAATGAAGAAAGAAACCCTCCATTGAACCGTGAATAATATCCCCAGAATGAGGTATGTATGTCAAGGGAAAAAATAGTGGATATAAATTGCGACAAAAGGAACAGTAGAATTGGGATATCAAAAAATGTTCTTCTCACTTCAAATTTGCGCTGCAATACCATTTTTGTTCCCCACAAAAAGAAGAGGATGAGACTGTAGATAAACAGAAGCCACATTTTATTGAATTCAAAAAGTTCACTGGTATAGGGGTGCATAGCAAGAGGAGTCGTGACGAAAAGTGAGTAAAAGACAATTTCAATTGATTTATTAAGCCTTTCGATGTGCCTTCGCATAGAGAGAATTACGGTTTTAGATTAAAAAAGTGTATCATAAAATTTAGTCTCATGAAATGGTTAGAAGAGAGGAAATTCAAGGCTGTCATGCATCTTGGAGCATTTATTTTTTTTGGTGGAACTCTGCTATGGATGTTAAGGGCGCTTTTTTTAGGGCTTTATCCGGATTTTTCGGTATATTACTACGGTTCTCAGTTATTCCTTTCCGGACAAAATCCTTATCTCTCAGGACAAAAACTGTTCTCAGGTTATTCT
>JAYRRJ010000119.1:0-2804 GCA_041910135.1 Candidatus Levyibacteriota bacterium | reverse complement strand
CGCCTCAATAACAACGCCGGTAAATGCGCCTTCTTCCTTTTTCTCGATTTCCGAAAGATCGTAAACGATAATAATAAGGTCCAATAAATCAGCTATTTTATCCCCTGTTTTAGCACTAACACCGATAAAAGGAGTGTTTCCGCCTAGGCCTTCTAATAATACGTGTTCTTTAGCAAGTTCTTGCTTTACTTTTTCGATATTCGCTCCGGGAGCATCCGTTTTGGTAATAACAACAATAAAGGGTAGACCGGAAGTCAGAATTTTTTCAATAGACTCTCTTGTTTGAGGCTTTACCCCGTCATCGGCTGCGACCACCAGAAGAGCGATATCGGACGCGGAAACTCCGTGGGAGCGCATATTTGAGAATGCTTCATGTCCGGGGGTATCAATGAATGTAATGAACCGCTTTTTCCCATCGTGAGTGATTTCGATTTTTGAGGCTCCAATTGCTTGGGTTATTCCGCCCGCTTCTCTGGTTGCGATATTGCTTTTTCTAATGGTATCAAGGAGAGTAGTTTTCCCGTGGTCAACGTGACCTAAAACCGATACGACAGGAGGGAACTTTTTAACGATTTCTGTTGCTTTTTCCATAATAGAAAGGTAATAACTCTCATGTGTTACGCTTGTGCTGCGGCTGCCTCTTCGGCCGGAGCATCGATACCCTCAACTTCAATACTATATCCTGTCAATTTCGATGCCAATCTCACATTTTGGCCTTCTTTTCCGATGATAAGAGGCAACTCTTCTTTTGGCGCCTTGACGGTTGCTATTTTTTCTTTCTCATTAAGCTCGATAGTAAGGTTTTTTGCAGGAGAAAGTGCGTTTGTGATAAAACGTGCACTGTCGTTATTCCATTGAATAACGTCTATTTTTTCAAGACCGTCAACCGCATCAATTACAGCCTGGATTCTAACACCCTTTTGCCCTACGCAGGAGCCGACCGGATCAATCCCCGACTGATCGGATGATACCGCAATTTTTGCGCGGGAACCCGGTTCTCTTACAATTTCCTTAACAACAACACTTCCTGCAGCAACCTCAGGCACTTCCCTTCTCAAAAGCCCCTCCAGAAGACCGGGATGAGTTCGTGAAACAATAATCTCCCTGCCCCGTTTTTCATCCTCTGCAATTTCGACGATATACACTGCAATTTTTTTATTGAGGTAATAATTCTCGTTCTGGATTCTGTGCTGTGGTGGGATAATGGCCTCAGCTTTGCCGATGTCTACAATTATAGCGCTCCCGGCGAAGCGTAAAATCATACCATTCACAACAGTTCCGATTCTCTTGGAGTATTCGGACATGATAGCATCCTTTTCCCGTTCTCTGATTTTTTGAAGTAATACTTGCTTTGCGGTTTGGGTTGCAATACGGCCGAATCCGGGAGGAGTTACATCTTTCCCTTCATACATTATCTTCGTCTCACCTGTATTGGAATTGATTTCGGCAGAATATTTCTCAGCTTCAGCCTCCGCCTCTTCCGCATCCTCAGGCTTTGTAGGGACGTGGTCTTTTTTGTAAGCAGCAAGAATTGCACTCTTGATACTCTCAAGAATAATCTCTGGGTCGACACCCCTCTCGGTTGCGATTTGGTTAAGTGCGAGTGCGAACTCGCTTCGTTGTATTGCCGGCATATTCAAAAAACGGTGGGTAGTTATGACTCCCACCGACACTTTAATTAATGATATTTTAACAGAAATTGAGGCCCAAAGTCAAGGAAAAAGCCTCAAAATGAACGGAAAATATATCATTTGTGATACAAAAATATCATTTTTTGTGATTGATATCGTTAATGTCACAAATATACATTTTGTCCGTATTGACAGTCATGTATGCCTCCACCATATAATAGCTCTAAATCAAATTCTTCTTGCCCCGGAAGTTTTTCTGGAATTTATTTTTCACTTTGAACCTGCCCATGAGAGTTACATATTGCACATACAAACCCTAAGATTATCGAAGGGTTTTTTTGTGTTTTCAAAACGTAATCTGCGTTTTGGCAGGATTTTTTCAAGGAAAGGAGGTGAAATATATATGAATATCAAACAAAAATTAGTATCAGGAGCAGCAGTTGCAGCGATGGTGGCGGCAGTAGTAGCCCCGGCATCATTTGCCGCAACAAATACTGTTACTGTAACCGGAGGCGGTGCTTTTAGCATCACTAAGGCAAAAGTTGTAAACATTAAGTCAACAAGCGTTTCTCAATCTAATACAATGATTGTTGGAACTAACGTTACAACATCTGCAAATACCGGAGGTAATTCCTCAAGCTTTAACACTGGAGGAACAACCGGTATCACAACCGGAGCAGCTGGAAATACAGTAACAACTAACGTGACCGGAGGAACAAATGTTAACACCAATCCTTGCGGTTGTGCTGATAATAATACAAACACACTTACCGTATCCGGTAATGGAGCATTCTCCTATACTAGCGGCAAAATTGTGAATGTTAGCTCAAGTAGTGTTACTCAAAGCAATACTGTTGTTGTTTCAACATCAGTAAATGCAGCTTCAAACACTGGAGGAAACTCATCTAGCTTTAACACCGATGGTGCAACTACAACGACCACCGGAGCAGCTGGAAATACAGTAACAACTGACGTTACTGCAGGAGGAAACTCCAACTAAAAATTTTCTTGCAAGAATTTCTCAAACCCCCTCCCTGCGAGGGGGTTTGTTTTTTGTCTTCTTTTATCCTATAATTGCCCTTCATCAGACCGTTGTTAGTGTTTTGAACTGCTCAAAACCGGACTGCACGGCCTGTAAATTCGCGCCTTCACAACATATTCTTACAGGGAGGG
>JAYRRJ010000118.1:0-4931 GCA_041910135.1 Candidatus Levyibacteriota bacterium | reverse complement strand
GTAAACAGAAGACTGGTGTTTAACGCTATAAGAAGAGCAATAAAGAGAATGACAATAAGAATGACTACCGCTTCAGGCACTGAAATATTGCCACTGGCAATAGGTCTCAGTCTTTTAAAAGGATGTAGCCTGTCTTTTTTAACATCCAAAATATCATTAAAAATATATGTTGCGGACGCAAACAAACAGAAAGCAACAAAGCCGTTTACAACTTGGGAAAATAGGTCTGTATTAAAAAGTTGACCCGCAAAAGTGACCCCCGCAAAAAGCGCAAAGTTTTTTATCCATTGTCGTGGACGAAGAAGTTTTACAATATAATACCCGTGTCTTATCATAAGTTTTGTCAATCGTACTCGTCGTCCACTCCTCGTATACCTGAGTGCATTTCAATCGTAAGCAGAGCTTGCGACTGATTTCATCAGTCGTAGTCCTGTTTTTTCCCGGCAACCCTCAACATAAAAACAAATCCCAAAACCACAACGACCACCAACATTATAACAAAAAGTTTTCCTCTGCTTGACGCGCTCAACGCAACTGCTCCCAATATTAAAGACATTGCCCAATAGAACACAGCAATACTTCTATGACCCATTCCATAATTAAGAAGCAGATGATGCAAATGCCCCCTATCATGCCAAAATGGTGACTTTTTAGAAAGTATTCTCCTTATAATTGTTATTGCCGCATCTACACTGGGGACTCCCATAACAAGAACCGCAGTTGCCAACTTTACTCCGGACGTAATCGAAAGAATGCCAATAAAGTACCCTAAAATTGTAGCGCTATATCCGGGGAAAATTTTTGCAGGATAAAAATTAAAAAAGAGAAATCCAAGAGATGCACCGCCAACAATAAAAGAAATCAGTGACGTCGTAAGGCTGAACTGCTCTATGGGCAAAAATCTGAATGCGGCAATACCGATTACAAAAGCCGATATTGCTGCAATTCCCGGCATTTGACCATCTACCCCTTTGCTCCAATTCAACATATTCATGACCCACACAATCCAAATGATAGCCAGGATATCTCCCAAATGAAAAGTTTGGGATAAAATAACGAATTGAAAATTTGTAAAATGCAGTATTCCTCCCAAAGGATTTGTTATAAACGGAACGGTAACCCCCGCATACACGGCTATCGCTGCTGTCAGAATATTTATCCCAAAACGTATATAGGGCGATAAGTCATATTTGTCATCCAAAACACCGGTTACAACAACGACTAACCCGCCGATAAAAATCGTACGGACGAAATTGTCCATCGGCACAAAAATTAAGGCCGCAACCAGTATCCCAATATATATGGCAAGACCACCTGCGCGAGGTATCGGTTTTTTATGAAGCACTGCAGGGTGTATGTGCGTTTTTGGGTCATCCATTAATTTTGCTTTTTTCGCAAATTTTATGACGAATGGAACAGAAATCAACGTAATAAGACACGCAACAATGGGTGCTAACAGTAATTCTATTTGCATTAAAATGTTAAAAATAAAATCTGTAAATATGCTAAAAGTCCGAGCAGCAAAAACAGAAAACAATTAAAAAGAACTATCCTTGAAATCAAGACGTTTTTTTTATATGCAAATAGAGCATAAAGCAAATTTCCAACAAAGACTGCAAGCAAAATAAAGGGAAGGAAAATAGTGACATGTGAATTAACCAATCTTTCTTCACCCCATGGCATACTATTAAAAAAAGGGATAAGCGGAGGAAGACTTCCATAGGAAATCAGTATCAAAAATACCAAAGGAACAACAAAGAATACGGCAAGAAGCAGAGATACTCTTGCAAATTGGTCGGACAAAACAAGATTAAATTTCTCTTTCATAAATTTTTGCGCCTTCCATTATATATTTTAGCTGATAAGAGGACAGTAAATCGTTCAGTAACGGATCTTCAACGGTCTGAATGATAAACTTCGGTTGTACTTTTTCTATCTGCTGTTTCGTAATTATATCTGCATTTTTGTAAAAAGTAATGTGGTAAGCGACAATGTATTTACCGATAGGCAATTTGTTGGATAGTGCATAAATTTGCGCGTTATCGGAAAGGAGGAATATTTTTTCGTTTCCTTTCATGTTCGTTTGTATAAAATTGGCGATGTCATAATCCCGTGGTGTATTGCTATCAAAAAATGATTCATACTCAACAATATTTTTACTGTTTGTTATAAACTGGAAATAATTCGCGTAATATCCAATCGTTTTTTTGTATATTTGAAAATAGTAAAACGCTACTAATGTCAAAACTGTTATAACAAGAACATCAACAATCCGAGTCTTTCTCTTTTCAACTGCATGACCCACCAAAAGCATGACTGCCGGAAGCGCTACGAGCAAATAATGAGTATATGGCCGTTCGGAAAAAAAGGCGTTATAAACGGAAAATGCGACCCACAGATAAAGAAATAGCATGGTAGCATTAAACCGTTTTCTGTTGAAAATAATAAATCCAACCGCACCCACGAGAATTATTGTTTTGATAAGTAACATTCCTAAGGGAAATACTAAATGGTTTTCTTCTCCAACGTATGAGATGTTTTGGAAAAATACCGAACTTAAGTATTCCCCATATGACCCGCGAAGAAAGAAGTAACATGCAAATAAAACCATTAACGAAATATAAATAAAAAAGTAAGAGAGCATCGGCTTTAGGGTTTTCTTGACATCGCCCGTGTTGACGAGGAAAAGGAATGTGAAAAAAGAGAGAAAATCAAAGATTGCTACAACTTTCGTAACGAAGGAGAATGCCAACAGTAACCCTGAAAAAACAAGAAAAACGAATTTTTTGTGTTCGGTGTAGCGAAGAACGAAGTATCCGGCTGCAATAGTCGGCAGCAACATAAAGTTTTCCGCATTCGCAATATTTCCTTCCAGAATTGGTAACCCAAAAAAAAATGCATAGCAAATTGTTGAAAGATAGCGGGACTTATTTTTCTTAAATAATTTGCTCGCAAGCATAAAAAATACGATGACAGACGAGAGACCCGAAAGCAGTGATAGAAGTTTAATTCCAAATAAATTACCGTACACTGATGCGTAAAGAAGATAAAGAACGGGAGGCTTGTTGTCCCATATTTCTTTATAAAGAATTCGTCCCGAATCTATTGCCCTTCCTACGACTTGGTATATTCCTTCATCTCCATACCAATGGGGCTCTATGAGAGAAGGGATACGAAGTATTGCAAAGATAAAACAAATGAGGAGCAAGAACCAAGCGGTCCTATGGTTAAATATCGGCTTACTGTGATAAATCCGAACAACAATATCACGCATGCTAGACTTTTTCCGTAACTTTATATTCAAGCCGCTTTCCTATAATAAGCTGTATGTGAGAAATAAGAGCCGGGAGAGCGGACAAGAAAAAACCCGCAACCGGCATAAAAAGGAATTCCAGGGGAAAAAGAAATTTTCGAATGCGTGAATGTTTTCCCTGATTTCTTTTAGGCCCCAGTGTGTAGTCGACATAAATCATTGCCAGAATTGACAACAAACAAAGAGTAAGAATAAACGCCGAAATTTGTGGGAGCGTATATCCCAAGCTTGTCCTTGTAAAAACAGGGTTAACAAGCGCAACAAGATTTGCCGACACTGTAATAATAAACCAGTTAACGGGCCAGAGGATGTGGTCTATAAGAACATTGAAAACCAACATCGTCTTCCTCAAGAAGGGAACATTAGGGACGGTAAGATACCATTTTACGTATGTCGCGTCATCCGCTACTCCCCAAGACCACCGCCTTTCTTGATGGTATTTATTCATAAGGCTTTTTCGATATGAATAAGACTGGGCAGCATCCATGGAAGTTTTGAGAAATATGGGCTCGACCATAACCCGTCCTTTTGTTTTGAAAAACGCCTTGAAAAATACACGATAATCTTCAGGAATAACATCCACATCCCAGTTCCCGATTTCCATTAATAATTTGTATGACAGTGAATACACCGAATTTGGGACAAGACGTGCATGCTGAACTAGAACAGATGTTCTCCAAAGACTTCCAAAGAATGAAATGACTCTCGTAAATGAGGGAACCTGCCAAAAATTATTGTAAGTGACATTTGCTGACTGCCAAAAAGTGTAAAGAGGATCTTTAACGGTCAAGAAAGAGTAGGCAAGATATGAGAAGAATGCTTTATCGAATAAAACATCCGCATCGGCTGAAGTTACTGTCATAAAGTTAATGTCAAGCTTCCGTGACTTAACAAGTGTGTTATATGCATCGGCTGCAGCGTAAGCCTGATTGGACGATTTTCCTTTTACCTCGTTGGGCAAATCGGGATGCAATGTATAATAAAACCCTCCAAAAATTTGTTCATATTCCTTTTTCAACCTCTCTCCTTTTAAAGACACATTGTCTTCTCGAGCCTCAAACGCCATGTAAATATAAATTTGTTTTTTTGGAAATGATTGCTCTCTGATACTCTCAAGCGTCTCCTTAATTTTTTCGTAACTTTCTTTATAACTGGGGATGACAATTAGATGCGCAATTTTTGAGAAATTAGGAAACTGCTCTGCCCGGCTTAACCAGTCTGTATGCTCGGCGCTTCTAATTTTCCGTGCCGCGATAAAGGACATCACCACCAGATGTACCGACTTATAGAACCAATACACATCAAAAAAGATGATGAAATAGGAAAGTGCAATTGGGAAAAAGTACGCCCCCCACAAAGGCATCGTTATAAGAAACAATGCAATGATAGGAGGTATTATCTCAAGGGCTCTCCTGGACTTTATGGGGTAGCGCGTAAATAATCTATCGAGTGTTTGATGCATGGCTTCTCACTTTAAAAACGGTTTCAAAATTACGCTCAATTTGAGCTTCTAATGTATTATATGAAATTCCCTTTGTGTTGGCAATGAACTCTACTATAAGCGGAATAGCAGAAGGGGTATTTCTTTGGCCTCTAAAGGGTATTGGAGACAAGAAAG
>JAYRRJ010000117.1:0-13896 GCA_041910135.1 Candidatus Levyibacteriota bacterium | reverse complement strand
GATTGTTGGCAACCAATTGGTTAACGTTGGACTTGAATTTATCTAATTGGAGTGTTCCGTTGACCGACAAATCGGCCGCAAACCCAAATTCCATACCGGTTCCGAAAGCACGCTGCCGTATTTCTTGGGGCTTTCGCGCCATATAAAAAGTTATACCGATAAGAAGCGTGAAAACGGCGAGAACCAAGAATAATTTAAAATCGGAGATGTGTTCGGCAAAATTTTTCAATAATCCTTTCTTCCTGATTTCTTTTACCATAATCTATCCTCATTTCAGGCTAGCACATAGTTTGGTATAGAGTCAATAAAGGAGAGTTTTTTTAGAGAAAAATTATTAGGTGAAGTCTATATTAGAATTGTGGGTGAGAAAGCAAGTTTGTCGCCCACTGCACTTCGTTTGTGGGTGATAAGAGAATCTTGTTCCCCACTGCACTTCGTTTGTGGGTGATAAGAGAATCTTGTTCCCCACTGCACTTCGTTTGTGGGTGATAAAGGAGTCGGACCTTTGACCTCGTTCTTATCAGGAACGCGCTCTACCGTTGAGCCAATCACCCATTCTGTATGGTAATCTGCGAGACGGCAAACTTGTTTACCGTTGAGCCAATCACCCAAGAAGACAATTATATCAAAATCGCCTCAAAAGAGCCATATAATTCTTCTTGCGATTTCGATACTCCTTCTGTAGAATGAATAAATACTTCTTGCCAAGCAGTAATCCATGGTACTTTCAGACAGAGATATCAAAGCATACATTAAGGAAAAAAAGATTGTTATAACGCCGACTCCGGACTATAAAACCCAACTTGGAACGTGCTCATTAGACCTTCGGCTCGGCAACAAATTCCGCGTTTTTGACCACAGCAAAAATCCCTACCTTGACCCTACAAAAAAAGATTATACCAACGAAATAACTTCAGAAGTAAAGGTTAAGGAGGGGGATGCGTTCATTATGCAACCGGGCGATTTTGTTTTGGCTGTTACTATGGAGCGGGTAAAAATTCCTCACGACCTTTTAGGGAGGCTTGAGGGCCGTTCGTCACTTGGGAGGCTTGGTATAGTGGTTCATTCGACTGCAAGTATTTTTGATGCGGGGTGGGATGGGCAGTGCGTTTTGGAATTAGGTAATTTAGGCCGCATGCCTGTTGCGTTGTATCCCGGAATGAGAATTTGCGCGATGGCATTTGAACAGTTGTCCAGTCCTGCTGAAGTTCCGTATGTTAATCGTAAAGAGTCAAAATACAAATTCCAAACCGGACCTACAGAAAGTAAATACAGTCAGGACAAATAACTCCACAAAACAAGAATTTATAGAACAAGTAAAAATATTCCTGCGATAATAATCAATAAAGCTCCGCCTATTATGGTTGCAGTTTGCGCCAGTCCTCCGGGTTTTGCGAGTGTCGGCGTAGCAGTTGGTGGAATGTCGGTTGCGGTTGCCGTAGGAGGAACTGTCGGAGTTGCCGTCGGGGTTGCTGTTGCTGCAGTTGTTGGAGTAGGTGTTTGAGTAGACGCAACCAATGTGGGCGTAGGAGTACTTGTTGAGGTTGGTGTAGGAGTGCTCGTTGCCGTCGGGGTAGGAGTATTTGTGGGAGTGGGGGTTGATGTATTTGTGGGTGTCGGAGTGGAGGTGTTTGTCGGACTGATTGTCGCTTCCGTAACGGAGGGTGCTTGTGTTATTGATGCTGTTGTTGTTACCGTCGTTGTTGTTGAAGGAGAAACGGTCAGTGTGGTGGAGGGAGTGAGTACGGGTGGGATTATCTCTTGGTCAAGGATTGAGCCAAAGTCGGTTGTCCAAAACCAATTATTACTCGAGGGGTCTTTTATTCTTGCAATACCTATTGCTACCGACTGCGAATCTTTCATTTGCTCACGGTGCGCGTATGTACAATTGCTGCCATTCGCATCTCCGTCGCATGCATTTTTCCACGAATCGAATGCGCTTTGGCCGATTGCGCCGGTCCAGGCAATATTTTCGGCAATATGCGGAGCATTATAGCCAAAAGATGGGATTCTTGTATTTATGTTTCTCCCCTGAGAATCGACATGGTCAAGATGCCCGGATGTCGCCATGTCATTTGACATCCAATCCGATGATTCGGTGAGTTTTACTGAAACTTTTAAAGGAGAGAGTCCAAAAGTTGCACGATAATCATTAATAAGCTTCAGAAAATTCCACTCCTCCGAATCAACCTCTTTAGTTGCAGGGGTTGGGCTTGCAGCTGTCGAGGGGGTAGTAGTTTCATTTCCGCTTGCGCGCTGCCTATTATCCTGCTGTTGCTTGATAAGAATTGTTGTTATGGCAAGGGCGATTAAAACAAAAGAGATTGCCACGATAAGAATGAATTTTTTCTGCACAGTTAATATTAGCGTGTAGGGCCAAGACAAAGCAACACTGATAGCTTTCTGGTTCAAATTTTGATACACTTACCGCTAATGGCGCGGTGGCGAAGTGAATTCGACACTTCGCTTAGACAGAGATGGCGCGGTGGCGAAGTGGTAACGCGGGGGTCTGCAAAACCTCTATGCGAGGGTCCGATTCCCTTCCGCGCCTCAAAAAATACTGATTAATCAAGAAAATTCCCCAGAATAATGTTATAATTCTTCCTTATGGCAAGTCCGGAAAAAGGTGGAGGAGGTGTTATCGAAGCCTATAAAAACGTCAACAGATATATTATGGCTGGAGCTTTGAGTATGGCTTTTTTAGGCGCATTTTTTGCACCACCTCTCATAATTCCTGCTCTTGAAATAGCGGCCGCTGAGGGATTAAATCTTATCGGCACGAATTTAGTTCAAGGCACTTTCAGTAAAAAAGCATAAATTCCTTTCTTCTTTGTTATCTATTGTTAGCCAACTGTCAAGATTGTTGTTTTCAGTTCTGACAAAATTGTCGCATGAAAGAGCAATATGTACCGATCGAGCCAATAAAAAAGGGCGTGCGCGTTGCCGCCTTCTCAGGAAAGGCAGTTTTTGAGGCCATAAAACCTATTGTTGAGCCTCGGATGAAGCGAAATATCGCAGAACTTCTCAATGAACTTTTTGGTAGTAAGTAATTAGCGGAAAGAAGTTTTTATTCCCTTAACTTTAGTGGCCGGTGTTATGGGATTTTCAGAAACTGTGGGAGTTGGAGAAGGAATGGCCGTTGGAGTAGGAGTTGCTACAACTGAGGTTGGAAGGATGATGGTGGGAGTCGGTTCTGATGCTTTTTGCCGTGTATCTTGCTGATTTCCCAATTGTTGAATTGTCAACGGTAATATCAAAAGGGCAATTGCTAATGCTCCTACCGGAATAAGTCCCGTATAGTTTCTGCCTTTTTTTGGTATCTTTGCACCTCCGCCCGGAATAGGGTTTTGAACCGAGTCGTTCAATCCTATTTTGGGGGCAAGTGGTCCTTGAAACGAATTTTGTGGTATTTCTGCCATTGTTAGATAAATAGTAACACGAATTAGCGCGGGCTCGTTGTTGCCGATGGTGCCAATATGATTTGCAACGGAGTTGTGCTATCCAAGACTGAGAATTTTGTTTGTTGGGTTGTTACTGCGGATTTTGGTAAGAATGTGATTTTTGTTGCCGGAACACCGGAGAATTTGTTGACCGTGAACGAAAGTTGTCCGATGCTTCCTTTCCCTATCTTCTCAGAGTCGTTCAACGATATTGAGATTGCATACGAAATTCTTCCCTGTGTTTTATCAACGGAGTTTATAAGTATGGTAGGATTTGTTCCAAAAAGTTGATTTGCAACAAGGGGGGTAAGAGTAACATTCGAAATGGTGTTGGGGTCATATGTCAGTTCAACCTGAGCTCCTGCAACGGATTTTCCATTTGTATCCAGTATGATATCAACTTTTTGAGCCGCTGTTCCTCTGGTCACATCGATAAGGGGTGTGGAAAAATAAAGAGAGGCGTACGGTTTTATCACAACCGGCGTGGCAGTTGCCGTATTTATCATCTTTTTCCCAAGCTCCTGCGATTGGTCGCTTCTTACCGCAACAAAAATTAGAATTCCGGTAATTATCGCGAGGATGATTATAAGAATTGTGGTTTTTTTGGGCATATGGCAGTTAAATAATTGTAGTCACTAACTTTCAGATTTTCAATTCATCAATCTCCTTGTCTATTGATGGTATTGAATTGCATGATATTGATGTCATCGTTGTCACCATTGGTGACTCCGTCATCATCTAAGTCTCCAAGTACTAGAATGTCTCCTGTGCAGGCGGACAGATGATTGTAGCAAGCCATAACGTTTGTATAGTCTTGCACACCGAGTGCATTATCTTGATCTAAGTCTCCCGTTACAAGTTCTACTGTGGGAGTAGAGTTGTCGGCAGTGCCCTGTGTGACATGAACGGTTCCCGGCAGCCTCTTTTTAAGCGTATTATCCATTCTTACCTTCACGATATAATTGCCTGTTGCGATGGTTGTTCCGATACCAACAGACCCTTCGTATTTTGCAGTTGTGGGATTAAAGTCAACAGGGCCTGTTTTTTCCGCAACAACCACTGATTCTTGAGAAGTGCTGTCATATACAGTCACTTTTACTATGCGGCGCGTTCTCAGAGGATGATCATTTTCTCCATTCCTCTTGCTGATGCCGGGAAGCGTAAGTGAGAGTTTGAGTCCGGTTTCGCCGGGAGCAAGGGTAACGGTTGGGATTTGGGTAGGGGTAACCGATGGGCTCGTTGTTGCAGTTGTTGTGACTGTAGGGGAGGTGCAAACAATCGTTCCGCAAGAGCAAGAGTCACGACCTTCAAAATGACATCCAGTTGGAGGCTCTGATTGGGTACAAAGAACTTGGGTAGCACACCCCGTAATTGATGGAGATACGGTAATCGTTGGGTTTGCAGCACATATCTTTGCAGGTCTATCTTGATTACTCCCGGTAGTATTGACGATGCAGGAACCGCTTGCACAGTCTGCATCAACTGCACATTCACAACTCGCGGGTTTATTTGTTGTAGCATTGCAATTAGTATCAACTGTTGAGTTGGCAATTGTGTAGCTCCCTATGATATTTGCCGCATTATCTATTGGGACATATGTGTCAAATCCTGTAGCTGTTGCTTTGATAGAATCGATTGTTATTTTTGGATTACCGGCTGAAAGAGCTTTGAATCTAAATGTAATTATTTTTACCCCATTACCGGTAACAGGTGTAATATTGGGATTTATCATTGTTATAGAGATGGTGCCGTTAGTATCTTGTTGCGTTATCGACTGAAGCCCAGTGGGTTGAGAAAGTACGCTTACAAACTGGATGAGATTGGATGGAGAATTGTACTGAACATTAAATTGAAGACCTCCTATGTCATTCGTTCCTGCATTCATGACAAGGTCTACATCAAGATAATCTCCAATGCCAATCGTTTTGGTTGCCGGAACAAGAGAGAAGGTTATTGAGGGTGCAGTATTTGCTCTTTGCCTGATGTCTTGCTGTTTTAAAACCTGGTTGATGACAAAAGGGAGGGAGAGGGCGACAATGGCAACTATGCCAAGTACAATTTTTGACTTATATTTTGTAAAAAACGCTTTTAAGTTACTCATAGTTAGAGTCCGCATGCACTAGGAAAATAAGTGCACCAGTTGATTCCTCCCCCCCAGCCCTGCGCAGGTGATACGGTTGGAGCCTGTGTTATGGTTGGGTTGAGATTTAATATAGCAACGTTCTTCCAGTGCTGAAATCCTAGAAGGTCGACCTGATTATTGGGGCTAAGACAAGCGCTTCTCGTAGTATTTACATTGTGAAGATACTCTTGTTTCCAAACATTGAAATCGTCCTGGTCGAGCTGGCCATTCGCAACCGGGTCGCATGTGAGAGTTCCTCCGGTAATGCCCCCATTTGTACTAGGGTTTGTCTGGCAGGTTCCTGACGACTGGCCATTTGTAATACCACAATATCCACTTGTACATGATGCGGCTTGTGCCGTGGTGCATGAGCAACCATTGGGTTTGTTAGTCGTTGTCGAGCAGGGGTCATTAGCGCCGCCACTTCCATCTGTTCCTCCCGTTCCCCCATTCGTCGGAGGAACTCCGTGTTGATAATGACCGGTCGCATCTATATAGCAATATTGCTCACTCCCACACGGAGTAGAGTTTTGAGTCCAAGTCCAGCCATCAGGTAGGTGATCGGTTCCAGGAGAAAAGCCAGCCACATTTGTAGTTTCTCCCGTTCCGGTACTGCCTCCGACAGGTGGTATGTATTGCCATCCAACACCTGGTGTCCAGACTGCATTGTATCCTGGAGAAATAGCTGGAGGAATATTTCCATTTTGGTCGTACGAATTTGGGTTGATGGTTGGATATGCTTGTGCCTCCGCGGTACTTGCATTAAAAAATCCATGCTTGGTTGAGGTCGTAAGGGCAAACAGTGAAAATCCAATTACGATGAATAGTAGTGAGTTTAATAATATCTTTCCCATATAAAATACAACAGTATTTTCATAGTAGTGAACTTGTGAAAAGAAGTCAATAGAGGTAAGAAGTTAGTGTTTTGGACGGCGTTTTATAGCCTCCTCTAACATATCGCTGAGGAATTCATCGGTGATATTTGCTTTTGCATTCTCGAAGAATTCGGAAAGGTCCTTTTTGTGCTCCAGTTCGTAGTCTAGGGCTTGAATTGCCATGTCCAATTTGTCCAATTGCCAGAATATGTTTGCCTCCAAAGTTTCTCGTTCTATCATTTCGGAGAATAGATTTACCGCCAAATTTGATTTATCGGTTTCTTTGAAAAGCTTTTGGATGCCTTTTTTTTCCTTTTCTTCCTTATCTCGCCTTTTTTGAAGATCAATTATTGCCCCGCGTGATACCACAATATCTCCGGTTTCAATTTCCCCCAAATCATGAAGAATCGCCATTTTAACCAACTTGTTGATGTTGAGCGGATAATTGTGACGGTCAGACAGCATTGGAGCAAGCTGGAGTGTCAAAAAACTGAGGCTATAGGTGTGCTCGGCAACGCTTTCGGGAGTAGGAATTCCATGCATTCCCCATCCGGTTCTTGGAATTCTTTTTGACTCGTTGGCACGGAGGAACAAATCGATAAAAGCAGAGTAGTTAGTCGAACTATTTGTTTGCTTTGCCATGAAAGTTATTTGCTAGTGTACTCTTAATCTAGTTTTTTTACAAGTATTTTAGGGGAGAGGGAATTCCCGCATGTATTTCTTGACTTCGTTTGAAATTTGTTTGATTTTCTTGTTATTTGAAGCCATTTTTTTGAATTCCTTGAAGAATGGTCCGCGTTGTTCTTTAACGGTTGGAAGGCTATTTCCTTTAATCTCTTCGATAACATCATGCATCCACGTTGCCACCTGTACCATGTCTTTTTCTTTCATTCCTCGTGTTGTTGCGGCAGGTGTTCCGATGCGGATACCGGACGGGTAAAATGGCGGCATAGTATCGTATGGAATTGTGTTTTTGTTGGTGACAATTCCCGCCTGCTCTAGAGCATACGCGGCAAGTGCCCCGTTGACACCTTTGCTTCTCAAGTCGACAACAAGAAGATGGTTTTCAGTATCCCCCGTGGTTATCGAAAAACCGAGATTTTGAAGCTCTTTTGATAGTGCTTTGGCATTTTTTACGATTTGTTTTGCATAGGTCTTAAACTCCGGACTTTCCGCTTCATGAAGGGCTACGGCAATTGAAGCGGTTTGGTTGTCGTGCGGTCCGCCTTGGAGTCCCGGAAAAACTGCTTTGTCAATTTTGTCGGGAAGTTCGGGATCCTTTTGCATTCCTTTTTCGGTCACCATAAGCATTGCCCCCCTCGGTCCTCTTAACGATTTGTGGGTTGTTGTCATTATGATATGAGCGTATGGTGCGGGAGATGGATGGGAGCCTCCAACGACAAGTCCTGAAATGTGTGATATATCGGCTAGAAGATACGCGTTTACCTTATCCGCAATTTCCCCAAAACGCTGAAAATCGATAATCCGCGGATATGCAGTAAAACCGCACACAATAATTTTTGGCTTTTCCTTTGTGGCAAGCTTTTCAATTTCATCGTAATCAAGCAACCCCTCTTTTGTGACAGGAAAGCTGACAGTCTTAAAATATTTCCCCGAAAAACTGACGGGTGAACCATGTGTCAAATGACCGCCGGAAGAAAGAGCAAGGCCCATTATTTTGTCTTTGAGGGGCTCAAGGAGTGCAAAATACACTGCGGTATTTGCGGGACTCCCGGAATATGGTTGGACGTTGACATGCGCAACTTTAAACAATTTTTTTGCCCTTTCTATTGCGGTCAATTCCACGTCATCAACATTTGCGTTTCCCTGATAGTATCGTTTCTTTGAATACCCCTCGGAATATTTGTTTGTGAACACCGATGCCAGAGTAGAGCGCACTTCAAGAGATGCGTAATTTTCCGAAGGGATGAGGGTTATTGTGTCACGTTGTCTTTTATCTTCTTTCTGAAGGAGAGAATAGATATGTGGATCTTTTTGTGACAACATGGATTAACAGCTAATAGACAATAGTTAATAGTCAATAGTTAGGAAAAGGATATATGAGAGCTTAACAGTTGTCAATGAGAGTTTATTCTAAATCTTTTGTCTTCTGTATTATGACTATTGAAAACAGCTGAAGGGGTACTTTGTGGATTTTTTGAATATTCCTCCCCACTCAACCATAGTAAAACCATTTCTTGCAACGCTTGTTAGTGTTGGGGCAGAGACACTAATGGGCGCGTCAAGCGATTCAAAATATAATGTCACGCGAATGTTGGTTTGGGGCTTTGGAGTTATCAAGAGCGGGGAAATAGCATCAAGGTTTGAAACAGGAATAACTCCGACAAAATAGTATGGCGCATTTGGCAAAACATCATTCCAATAGTCAACAAACTGGTCTTTTTCCTTGTTAGTAAGTCCTAGTTTTGGAAGAATATCCAAGAGGAGTGTCTTAATTCTGCCCTTTTTGACTACATATCCGTCTTGCGGTTTTTCAATTTTTTCATCGGGAATTTCTGCTTCATAATATAGGTAGTCGAACGTTTTGTTATTTGAGAGTATTGTTCCGTCGGGATGGGCAATTACGTTCCATCCACCGGCCGGATACTCGGGAATAGTTAATTTCATTGGACCAACGGGTTTTACCTGCACATTCACAGGGGTCGTTGTTGTAGGGTACAAATAAATGGCGGGTTTGCAAAATGGTGAAAGCCAAGGGACGAGAAGATTGTCTTGTTGGATTTGAAATGTCTTAAGCTGCAGATTGTCTTTGGCTCCAGCCTGCAAGGTGGGGGTTACGATGTGTTGCTGACCGCCCGTTGCTGACCCGGTCGGAAGAGCAGAAGTGTCGCAATTTTTAATGAAGTCGGGTACACCGGGAGAACTTACATCAGATAGTTTGAAGTACGCGTCGTATTGTGATTCCTGGTCACCATAGCACGTAACTTCCGGCCCCCACATTCCACTACAGGATGCCGGGTGGCAATTCTTCTTACAGACGTAAATTATCTCGTCATCAGGGATGGAGGTACAATAAGGGACCGACTGAGGACTACCAATTTGGATAGGGGGAGGCGGAACGCTTTTCAGATATTTGTCTTTTGGTTCTGTTCGGCAATCGGCGGTTGCGTATTGGTCGGGAATGATGTGGGTGTCTGAAGAATTGAGTACAATTGGCTGGCCGTTGTATTGTTGCCCTGAATCTTTCAGATGGACATTGCCTTCCATAAGAATGGTGTTTGTGCGAAGGAGTCCATATTCGGCGCCGTTGAAAGTAAGTTTTTGCCCGTCTCCTGTTTGGGGTTTGCAATCGTTTCCGCTTCCGGTATCGCAGCATGAGAGAACCGCCCCATTGCCATTAGGCCCCGTGGGAGCAGACTTATTGACCAGAGTGTTACTTACCATGAAAATCGCAAGAAACAGAAGCGCAAGAAGCATGAGGGGAGTGATAATGCCACCATGGGAATACCGGATAAAACGTCTTCTTTTCTTTGCCATATATTTATTAAAACACTTCGAAAAATGAAATACAAAAATTTATTGACTTATCGAGCGATTTTTGAAACGATAGAGTTATGGAAGGGCTTATTGACAGGCTGGGATGGAAAAAGGCTGGGATAATTCTTGTAGGTCTTTCCATTTTGGGAATCATTTTTTCCGTCCTCTCTTTTTCAAATACCGAAAAACAAATTCAGAAAGTAGGAGTTAAGACCGGATCCAAGCAGCAGGGTGAATCAGGCACTTCAACAACGGGTACTAATAATAACCTTCCCAGTGGCGGCTCGGCTCCTGCCCAGAATCTAAAAACATATACCACGGCATATTTCCAAATTTCGTATCCTGAGAAATACAACGGTGTTCCATACACCGCTTCAAAGGGAGTGCTTGCCAACCTTAAGTTAGAAGAACCTTCGACATCTAGAACAATTGAAATCGTCGTTTTTGATTCTTCCACGAGCATAACCAGACTTTCGCAAACGTTCGAAGCTTTTAAGTATGCGAAAAGCTCAGTCGGACTCAACGCTTTGACCGGAACTATGTACAAGGGGAGTGTTGCGGGAACAGATCTTCATGAGTTGGTTGTTTTAGTTCCCAAAAACAACACGACGATTCGTGTGATGGTTACATATCGGGGTAAAGAGGACATGAATTTTGAGAAAGAATTCGATAACATAATAGGGACGATAAATTAGTATAAAGAATGAAGTATAAAGTATAAGCAGAGCTTCACTTCGTAAAAAGTATAAAGGTTTTTCCCTTAATACTTACTTCTTAATACTTAATACTTTCCAATAACTCCTCCCTACCCCAAGGGCACTTGCCATTCTATGGCGGCGCCCAAAAAGAGGAGGGTCGTCGTTACCCCTGCAAGGGGCAAGCTTCGCTTACCTTCCGATAACTCCTCCCCATTCTATTGCAGTAAAACCTATTCTTTTTGGAGTCCGCGGCAAGATAAGCGGAGCCACGGTTTCACCATCTGCAAGAGGAGCAAAATACACGATAAATTCAATCATGGTATCGGGTTTTGGTGAAATATTAACTTTATCAATCCGCTCCTTTTCGTTTCGCTCTAGAATTGAAACAAATAGTCTGTCAGTTTTTATCGCTTGTAATCTTGGAATCCACCATTCTAAAAATTCCTGTTGCTCGTCTTTTCTGGATAAGCCGAGCTTGGTTATGAAATCGAGAAGCTGAGATTTTAAGTTTTGTTTTTCCATAATTACTCCCGACTCCGGTCGTTTCAAAGCGCGAGACTGCGTCTCGTAGAACAATTCTCTATATTGTTTGTTTTGATATTCAAGAGTGCCATTGGGATTTGCCAGAACTTGGCGCCACCCACCAGGCGGATAGTGCGGATCGCTAATTACGATGTCGCCCTCAGTTTCAACCGAGACATCAACTAGGGTTGGCTTTTTGGGGTATAGATAGATGACAGGTTTTCCAATGCAATACCATCCGTCCCCATCCTGCCCAAAAATTTGGCACCAATTCGATTGGTCGACTTGTGTGCATGACATACCCGATGGGATTCCTGATTTGGTGTAGTCTATATCTTTGCAAGAACCACCTTCACATTTGATGAGCCAAGCGACACACTGGCATTTATCCGGGTCCGCTTTTTTCGACATGTCGTGGTTGCAAGAATCTGTTGAGGGGGATGGTTTTGGTTGGAATGAGACATTTTTAAGTTGAATATTTTGTTTGCCTGTTCCTCCTTCAGTTTGGGCCTGCCCATATTCTTCTTTCGAGTCGGTTGCACTTTTGTTATAGAGAGTGCCGCTTGTCAAGAGTACACCAAATGCAACGACGATAAATAAAATTGGGACGATGACATTTCCTTTCATGAATTTATGAATTTTACGGGCGTTAACTTTTTTCCTGCGCATGAGTCTACTACTATTTAATCATTAAAACCTTTTGCTAAGCAAGTTTGGTGACCGATAACGCCTCCGCCCCAAGGGCACTTGCCATTCTATGGCGGCGCCCAAAAAGAGGAGGGTCGTCGTTACCCCTAAGGGGCAAGCTTCGCTTACCTTCCGATAACTCCTCCCCATTCTATGGCGGTGAAGCCGGTTCTTTGTGGAGTTGGTGGAAGAAGTAGGGGTCCCACAGTTTCACTGTCCGAAAGTGGGGCAAAGTAAACTATAAATTGGATGAAAGTGTCAGGCTTGGGGTTTATCGCAACGGCATCAACCCTTTCTTTTTCATCTTTTTCAAGTATGGAAACAAAAAGCCTATCTGTTTTGATATTTTGCAGTTTTGGCATCCACCAGTCTAGAAATTCCTGCTGCTCGTCAGCCCGTGTCAAACCGAGAAGTGTAATAAAATCGAGCAGCTGAGATTTTAAGTTTTGTTTGTCCATAATCACTCCAGCCTTCGGCCGATTCAAGGATGACGTGTTTGATTCGTAGAATAATTCTCTATACTGTTTTTTCTGGTATATGAGTGTTCCATCGGGATTTGCCATAACTTTTTTCCATCCCCCTGCAGGATAATGTGGGTCACTTACGAAAATATTTTCTTCGGGCGTAACTTTCACATCAACAAGTGTCGGTTGTTCCGGATAAAGATAAATAACAGGTTTGCCAATGCAAAAAGTTCCATTCATGTCACCCGGGCATATAGAGCACCACCCGTTTTGGTCCACTTGAGCACAAGTATAACTTTGAAAACCCGACCCCGACTTGTCAAGATCAACCTTTACGCATTTACCGTTTTCACAAGTCAAATGAAGGTCAGGACACTTACATTCGTCTCCAACGGGCTGACAACTATCTGCAAAACAACCTGCTGAGGGAACGGGAGTCGGAGTCGGAGGTACAGGTGTAGGAGTTGAAAAGTTCACCTTTGTCATCTGAAGCCCCTTCGCATTTGAGGATTGTTGGTCCGCCACGGTATAACTGACATTTTCTTCACCAGTCAAAGATTTGGGTCCTGTAAAAAAGCCGGTTGAGCCCATGAGAACAATAACTGCAAGCCCTGCGATAAAAAGGCCAACTGCCGAAAACCCTCTCTGAGAATTACGGGAGGAAAACTTCATATAGCTATTGTATTGTGTTTTTCAAAAACAGTCAAAGAACAGCTATTTTTGGATAGCAGAGGTGGGAGAGAGATATTTGAGTCCTGCAGGAAGTGTGATATCTGCTCTGTTTTTCGTAAGATTATTGTGCTCGGGTTGATTTGTCATGAGAAAACCCGTTAGCTTGGTAAGCTCAAGTGAAGTTGAACGAACGGCGACCTTTATAGGTTTGACTGTAAAGCTTACCTCGGCAATTTTCCCTGAGCCCGCTAAATCCTGCATTCCTTGAGGCAATTTAAGTGTGAGGATGACACCGCCATTTGTCGTATCCATATATGGAGCATTGAATTGTTTCAGCGAATATCCTAGAGCCGATGTTTTATCCTGAAAAGGAGTGATGGTGACATTCTCGAGAAGCATCGGATTGTATTTGAGCGAGATCACAGCTCCGGAAATTTTCCGGGCGTCTGTGTTGATAATGACATCAATTGTTGTTTTTTTGCCCGGAGTGCCAATGATATTGACAGGAGTTAGCAAAAGACTTCCATACAGTTCTTGTTTTGGCTCTTCGTTTTTTACAGTCTTTGTTGATTTCAATTTTTGGGAATACAAAACCCCAAAAAGTATGCTTGCGAGTACCAGAAAAAGCATGGCCGCAAGCGCAATAACAACTTTTTTGTTCTTCTGAAGAGCAGTAGACAATGATTTGAGGGTCAGCGGCTCATGTGTTGGAGTCTCCTTTGTCTCTATTGGTTGATTTTGCACTTCGTTTTCCATACTTTATATTAAGCTAAGGCGTACAAACGTAGCAATGCGTTTGAGTTCCCGAAGTCGTATCACAACCATTTCCTTCGCCTTTCCAACCCCAGTAGCCTGTTCCACCCGGATAGAAACACTGCATGTTGGCTTCAGAAGCACTGCCGCACATGCTATTTGCAG
>JAYRRJ010000116.1:0-3798 GCA_041910135.1 Candidatus Levyibacteriota bacterium | reverse complement strand
GGGGATAACCGGCACACTACATTTTTTAGGATGCTTGGGAATTGGTCTTTAGGCGATTACTTCAAAAAAGAACAATTACCATGGTTTTTTGAATTCCTGACCGACGAGTTAGGGCTTGATGCTAATAAATTGTTCGTTACGGTTTTTGCCGGTGGCAATGAAATTCCAAAAGACAATGAGAGTATTGAGATATGGAGGAGTTTGTTTGAGAACAAAGGGCTAAGTACAGAAAATAGGATATTTGAATATGGAGTTGAGAAAAACTGGTGGTCAAGAAGTGGTACTCCTGACAAGATGCCAAACGGTGAGCCGGGTGGTCCCGATAGCGAAGTATTTTACGACTTTGGGAGTGATTTAGGTCTCCATGAGAATAGTCCCTTCAAAAATCTTAAGTGCCATGTGAATTGTGACTGTGGAAGATACCTTGAGATTGGAAATTCGGTTTTTATGCAGTACATAAGAACCGACAAAGGTTTTGAAAAGCTTCCAAAACAAAACGTCGATTTTGGTGGCGGCCTTGAACGATTGGTCGCAGTGAGTGAAAACAAACAAGACGTTTTCGAATCGAGTTTATTCAAACCGATTATTGATACCATCACTAACACTACTGCAAAACCGTATACTAAATTTGAGCAAAAAATGCGCATAATACTTGATCATTTCGTAGCTGCGCTATTTATTTGTTCGAACGGTGTGAAGCCTTCAAATAAAGAACAGGGGTACGTACTTAGACGGTTGATTCGACGAGGTCTTGACAATTTCTATCTTCTCAATGGTGACACAATTGTTCCTATTCTTGAAAAAATTGTCGAACAATATAACGATACCGACCCCGTACTTTTGAATAAGTTTGAAGAGTTAAAAAACACAATACTTGAAGAGGAACAGACGTACCAGAAAGCTCTTGCCGGTGGAAAGAAATTAATTGAAAAAGAAATTGCAAAAATTTCTCAGGAAGTGACAGTTGGTGACGAATTGATGGGGGTAAGCCAGATATCGGCCGATGTTGCATTTAAAGCAATAACCTCATTCGGTTTGGGCCCCACTCAATTAAAAAGTTTGGGATATACTTTTGATGACCAGGAACTTGCCGAGAGGATTAAAGAGCACCAAGCGCTTTCCCGAAAAGGAGCCGAGCAAAAATTTGCAGGGGGGCTTGCGGACGACAACGAACTGACAATAAAAGGGCATACCGCGACACACTTAATGCATCAGGCGTTACGGGATGTTTTGGGTAACTCCGTGCATCAGACAGGAAGTAATATTACAAAAGAAAGAGTACGGTTTGACTTTACCTTTGATAGAAAATTGACCGAGGAGGAAATGCAAAAAGTAAAAGATACGGTTCTGCAAAAAATTAAAGAAGATCTTCCCGTTCATTTTGAAATAATGCCCCTGCAAAAGGCAAAAGATTTGAAAGCCATCGGCCTATTTGATGATAAATACGCTGAAAATGTGAAGGTTTATTTTGTTGGCGACTATTCGAAAGAGTTTTGCGGGGGACCGCATGTTGAACATACCGGTACTATTGCCAGTTTTGATATACTAAAAGAAGAAGGAGTTGCCCGGGGGGTTCGGCGTATCTACGCTAAAGTGACTTAAGCGGGTAAAACAATCTCAATATGCGTCTTCCTGCCATACCATTTCTTACAAAAACCGTATCGACAGAATTCTTCCTTTCCTTGATTTTTGAGAGCGATAAGATTTCTTCTATTCTTTTTAAAGAACAGGAGAAAACACTTATTATACTTGCTTCTCATGAGGTTTCATTGGACCTTGAAGATGCAACTGTCGAGGACTTGGTTGTTGCAAGCGATAAAGTCATTTCAAAATTAGAGTTAAGCCTTCCGGAAAACGCCACACTCGAAAAAACGATTTTTGCGGTTCCACATTCTTGGGTTGAAGAAGGAAAAATCAAGCCCGAAAGACTCACTCAGCTTAAAAAAATAAGCGTTGAACTGGCCTTAACCCCCATGGGCTTCATCGTCTCAATTGAGGCAATTATCGCATTCCTACAAAAGAAAGAGGGCGCACCGGTGAATGGAATTTTTGTTGAGCTTTCCGAAAAGTATCTGACGGTATTCATCGTGAGAGGAGGAAATGTAATTGATGTTAAGCATGGAATGGTTGAGGATGGTGTTGAGACCACGGTCGAAAAACTTTTGGGAGAAGTGACAAGTCTTGATGTTCTTCCTTCAAAAATAGTACTTCTTCACAACAAAGAATCGGAAAACATCCAGCAAAAATTTCTGTCTCATCACTGGACGAAAGACCTTCCTTTCATGCATCTTCCGCAAGTGGCAATACTTGAGCGTGGTTTTGAAAACGAAGCAATTATTAGCGGAGTTGCAACTCAACTGAATGTTTCCTTGAAAGGCGATGTGGCGGTAGCAACAAGTGAGGAAATAGGAGAGGATGAGGAAGAGCTCACCAGGTCTAACGATTTATTTGGCTTTGTTAAAGATACAGATGTTGCAGAGACTGTTGAAGAGAAGGAAACGGTGCCTGAGACACCCAAAAAAAGTGGGGAATTTGATTTTGCGGAAGAGGTGAGTGAAAAACCGATTATTGTAAAACATCATGGGGTTGAACAATCGGATGATGGTGAAGAACAACTGTACGAAGAAGATTCTCTTGATGGGGAAGCAAGAGGAGGAGCAAAAGGGAGAAGCGGTGCCGGTATTTTATCAATGGTTTCGGAACTATTTACGCCCAACAGTTTTGCAAAAATCCCTCGGATTTTTGGGAGTAGTAGAAAACTTGCAATTCCTCTTATTGCTCTTATTGCAGTAATTGGCGTTATCGTGCTTTATTATATGGTATTTTTGAAAACTGACGTCATTGTTTTTACAGACAAAAAAGCATTCACACAGGATTCTTTGGATATTACTCTTACGACGAGCGGTGATTCTTCTTTTTCTGACAAGACTTTAAAAATATCAACACTAAATGAAGAGGTTCAGGGAGAAGAATCTCAGGAGACGACCGGTCAAAAAGATACGGGTCAAAAAGCAACAGGTACGATAACGATTTTTAACAAAACCGAACAGCCAAAGCAAATTGAAAAAGGTACCACGGTCGTTTCATCCAACAATTTGAGTTTTACCCTCAACGATTCGGTATCTATTGCCTCGACAAGCTCTTTCTCAACTTCATTTTCAAATACGCAGGCAAAAGTGACTGCTGCCAACTTCGGAAAAGAATACAATCTTCCTTCATCGACTAATTTTACCGTTAAAGGAACCCCGACTTCAGATCTTTTTGGAAGAAATGATAGTGCTTTCTCGGGAGGAACGAAAGAAGAGGTTCAGGTAGTATCAAAAAAAGATCTGCAGGGACTGGAGGATACCGTAACAAAGAGGCTTTTTGAGAAAGCCTCGTCTCAAGCAACGGCCAAATTGCAGGGAGATGAAGCGATGGTGCCTTCGTATTTAACCGCCGATTTTAAAGAAAAGAAATTTGATAAAAAGGAAAATGATGAAGCGAAAAATGTCAAACTTACCGCAACTGTTGAATATACATTGGGGGTATACAAGAAAGAAGAATTATCTAAATTCATCTCTACATCAAACAACTTTAATGTGCCGGCAGACTTCAAGTTATCGGAGGCGGATTCATCCATACAAATTTCAGACATTCAGCAAAATAAGAACGATATTAGCGCAAAGTTATCCTTTAATGCGGTTTTCAAACCTCAGCTTGATGTTTCAAAAATCCCTCAGCTTATTGCGGGAAAAAGTGAAAAGGATGCCATCGCAAAATTAAAGTCCGTATCCGGAATTTCGGATGTTACGGTAG
>JAYRRJ010000115.1:0-5016 GCA_041910135.1 Candidatus Levyibacteriota bacterium | reverse complement strand
TGTGCGACGCGGATGGGCCCCTCAACGAGCGTCAGTTCGTCGTCCTTGCGGAACTTGAACGTCTCCGCTTCCATCGTCCCGTCGACCACACCCTGCCCGAGGCCAAACGCGGCCTGGACGGTGATGAACGCGGGATCGCTTGTCGCAGCGTCGACCATCAGCATGACGCCAGACACGTAGGACTGGACCATCTTCTGGACGACGACTGCCATCGCGAAGTTCTCGTGGCGGAGGCAGTCGGCGAACTCGAGAAGCTCGCGCTTGCGGACTTCATCGGGTTCTGCGGCTGCGCTTTCGAGGGTCTGCTCCCGAAGCTCTGCCCGGTAGATTACCGAGCGGAGTTCGTAGCATGTGCCCCAGCACGCAACGATTGCGTGCAGGACATTCTCGCCTCCACGGATGTCCGTGAAGGTTCCCTGCTGACCCGCGAAGGATGCGTCAGCACCGTCCTCAGGACGGGCTGCACTCCGAACGGCAACCACTTCCGGGCTGCCGTCCTCCCGCCTCATCATCTCGTAGGAACGGAGGAAGAGCGTCCGAAGCTCGAGCGGAAGCTCGTGTTCTTCGATACCGGTCTTGATCTCCTCTACGAGGACTGCGAAGGCGGTGACGTTCTTGCGGTCTGCGTCGTTGAGGGCCACCATCTTGTCGATGACAGCCTGCGGCAGACTCCTGACGAAGGCTGCGTGTGCGTGAGCCGTTGCAACCCAAGCGTTCGGCACGGGTGCTCCGGTGCGCATCATCTCGCCGAGGTTGGCACCTTTACCGCCGGCGATTGAGATGTGCTCGACTCCGATCTCGCGGAGCCAAACGACATTCCGTTCGGCGAGGTCAACCTCTCCTTCAGTTGTACCCACCTTCGTGGTGGATTCGGGGTTAGCGGTCAATGCTTGTACCTCATGTGTCTTGTTTGCGGGGTTGGGTTGTCGACGGCTTACGCCGGCTTGACGGGCGGTTGAACCTTGACGGTTGCCGTTTTCATGCGGGCAGCCTTCGCGGCCTCAACATCAGCAACTGTGACCTCCCTTGGGATGCCACCGTGTGCGGGCCTGATAGGACCCGTGTCTTTATCCGTCATAGACGGACTCCTTTCTCCCACATCAAGACAAAAGTTTAGTTACTCTTGATTGTGGGACACCAGGAAGAAAAAAGTATTATGAATGAAGTATTAAGCAATTTCTTTATACTCTATACTTATCCCTTTATACTTAATTTCCTCCCATTATCCCACAATCAAATGGTGAAAAAAATATGTTATACGAAAACCAATTTTCAATGTGCGTCATGCTTCAAAAGCTACTTGAATAGCAATTTTTCAAGGCTTAAAAAGCACAAAAACTGTTTTTTTGGCCGCAAAAAAAATACTCATGCGAGGGAGTATTTCAAAATTATGTTCGGCAAAAAGCCAAACAAAACAAATTCAGTATGAACTTAAAAGCTCAGACTATGGGCTTAAAAACAACTTTGTAGTATAGCACATCTAGGCAACTTTTGGAAGGGGTTGGAGCGTTGACAAAAATACAGGATTTAGCCTCAAAGAGCTACTTCTTATCGGGGGTTTCCAGCTCCACCTGGATATATTTTACCGAGGGTACTTCGCGTTGTATTCTTTCCTTTATTTCATCCATCAATTTTTCTATTTCATCGGTATCCAAATTGTTTTTCATATGCACCTCAAGATTGACCAACAATTTTTCGGACCCGACATGCAGCGTTTTCAAATCGAGCACATCATTTACCTCCTCAACCATAAGTGCCGCCTTTTTTATTTTTTCCTCGGTTTCTCGAGAAGCACTTCTGCCAACCAACAGGTCGCGAATTCCCATCACCAATAGAAGCGCAAGAAAAGAAAGCGCAACTCCAATAACTACAGCGCCTATTCCATCGAAGCGCACATCCCCGGTAAGTCTGTAAATCACAAGAGCTACCATACCTAAAAATGAAGCTATCGTTCCCATAAGATCCAGAATGAAGGTGGTCTTTGTCTCAACAAGGGATGACTTATAGAATATTTTTACAATTTGATTAAAACTCCTTTTCTTAAGTAGCCTTTTGTAACTCAGGAAAAATGCGTACCCATTTGAAAAAAACGCGATGAGAAGGACTATTTGAGCAAGATACAGGTTTTCAACGGGGTGAGGATTCACTATCCGCTGCCAGCCAAAATAAATTGAAACCGTTGAGGTCACCCCAAACATTACAAGCGCCGCCAAGAGAGTCCAAAAATAAATTTCCCTTCCGTACCCAAATGGATGTGACCTGTCAGCTTTTTGAGTAGAACGTTTAAGTCCAATCAATAGTAACCCGGAAGAGGTGAGGTCGGATACCCCTTCGAGTGCTTCGGTCAACATGATAACGCTCCCTGTCACAACCGATACAAAAACGGAGAGAACGATGTCAAGGACGTCCACAAGAAATGACGCGACTATTACCGTTTTGGCCGATATTTTCTTCTCCTTCACTTCCATTTATTAAGTATACAATACTCTCAAAACCATGCTTGGAATAAAAGAACATGATAAACTATCTGTATGAAATTTTCGCTTATTCAGCTAATTTTTTGCATTGGGATTATTCTTTTCATCTCTTATGTGGTACTCATAACCTACCACCCAAAACCGGCCAGATATAACATTCCCCAAAATCCGCAAATAACAATTCCCTTTCAGCAAATCAAAGTGAAGATGAAGTAGTGGTTAAATAGCTGTTCTTTTGTGGCTCTCTCCCCATTTATGCATAGTGTCTAAAACCGGAAGAAGTGTTTTTCCATGAGAGGTTATCGAATACTCAACCCGTGGGGGAACTTGTGGATACACTTTTCGGGACACCAATCCGTCGCTTTCGAGCTCTCTTAATTGCTGGGTCAGCATTTTCTGGGTAATGCCCATGATACTTTTTTGAAGTTCCGAAAATCTCATTGTGCGCTCAACGAGCAAAAACATGATAAGAGGTTTCCATTTTCCCCCGATAACCTCTAATGTTGTTTTGACAGATGAACATCCCAAATTAAGCTTTGTTGGCATATCTTGTTTCATATTACACACCGATTCTTAATATTAGCTGAATAGTTATCTAGTATCCTTTTTGTATGTACCCTACTTTTTTGTCGGTACTTGCCCAAGAGACACTTATTTTGTAAATTATACCGTATGAAAGATTTTAGTCAACTTGCCAACGACGCAACAATCGAAAGGACAAAAGAGTCACTAGAAAAAAACGGCTTTTTTGTTATTGTTGTGAACAATAGACAAGAAGCAAAAGAAGCATTATTGAAAATTCTTCCACAAGGCGCAAATGTCATGAAGAACACCTCTACAACTCTTGATCAAATCGGAGTAACGGAAATAATCGATAGTTCAGGAAACTATGATTCGGTGCACAAAAAAACCCTCACAATGGATAGGGAAAATGAGGGATGGAAGATAAAGGAAATTCGTTCCGTTTCGGACTGGGCAATCGGGAGCTTCCATGCGGTGACCGAGGACGGAAAAATTATGATGGCTTCCGGCTCCGGAAGCCAAATTCCAGGATACGCGTATGGGGCAACTAATGTTGTATTTGTTGCCGGAACGCACAAAATCGTAAAAGACATTAACGAAGGTTTTGAAAGGATTTATACCTATTCTCTTCCTCGCGAATCGGAAAGGATTAATAAGGCATACAACACAACTCACGGCAGTAATCCACGAAGAATACTTATCATGAACTCGGAAAAGGACACAGCAAGAACCACTGTCATCCTCGTAAAAGAAGTTCTCGGATTCTAGACCTTGACTTCTTTTTCAAAACTCCGTAACATAAACTCTTATGTCACAAGAAAGGTGTCCAAAATGCGGGGGTGAACTTGAGGCCCCCACAACAACCCCAACAGGGAGACGTTTACAACGGTGCTCTCAAGGGCATTGGGATAAGGAAACAAAAAAGAACATCGGATGTGACTTCGTAAAATGGCTTGAGACCCCACCTGAGACAATTGACGAAAAATGCCCCAAATGCGGCTCCCCCCTGGTTATTGCTTACACCCGCTTTGGAAAGAAGATGAAAAAATGCTCAACAAATGTTTGGAACCCCGATACAAAAACTGCAGACGGATGCGATTTTGTCGAATGGATAAATGGAACAACTGAGGAGTTGGACGAAGAATGTCCAACATGTGGCAACAAGCTTGTGCTTTACACAACCGCAAAAGGAAAGAAAATGAAGAAGTGCTCAACAGCAGGCTGGGACAGTAAAGCCAGAAAAGCTACGGGTTGCCCGTATGTTGAATGGCTCAAGCCGGGAGAATATGTAAAGAATGAAGACCACGGCGGCGAAGAATTCCTCCCCCCAGACCCCAACGAATAGCTTTCGGGTGTTATTATTAATTTACGATGAAAAAAACCGATATCATTTCGCGTGCAAAAGACATCTTTGAAGGGAATACTTTTCAAGGATTCTCCTCATGGAAAAAGACCAACTATAAATTCATCGCCCCTGCTAACAAAGAGTATGTTTATCAATGGCTGTGGGACACCGGGTTTCATGCAATCGTTCTTTCTCACTTCAATACCGAGTGGGCAAAAAACGAAATACGGAATTTTCTTATCGGACAGTGGGATAACGGATTTTTACCACACATCATTTTTTGGGGAAAGAAAAAAAGACTCCCCCACTGGGCATATATCGAAAGTGCCCTTTCCATTCGACCCAGAACAACTTCAATCACTCAACCCCCTGTATTTCCGATTTCCATTGAATATATTTACAAAAAGGATAACGACAAAGATTTCCTTCGAGAGGTCTTGCCGAAGCTTGCTTCGCATCACAAATGGCTTCTAGAAAACCGCGATATCGACAATGATTATCTTATTTCAATAATTTCTCCCAACGAGTCGGGAATGGACGAGCTTCCTGTATTTCAATATGCTGCGGGATACACCGGGCTTGAAACAACCCGTATGCATTACACGTACCGGAAAGGGGATTTTCTCAACCACCGGTACCGCTTTAACAACAAGAAAATTCTTGAAAAAGATT
>JAYRRJ010000114.1:0-2399 GCA_041910135.1 Candidatus Levyibacteriota bacterium | reverse complement strand
GAGGCTGGACACCGTCAGGAACGATAATTGTCTGCCCTACAACAAGCGAGAACGTCTGGGGGTCAGCAAAGTCATTGAATGGAAAATCAACTATTGCCTGAGGGTTTGAGCTATATTTCTTCGCAATCGTGTAAATCGTGTCCCCCGAGGTCACCTTATGAGCAATACCGGTCACAGGGAGGATTTGAAGTGAATCACCCACCGTTATGCTGTCATCGGTGAGGTCATTTTGCCATTTAATTGTGTCTTCCGAAACTCCGAATTTCTTAGCAATTCCGGACAATGTATCTCCTTTTTGCACGGTGTAATTTACAATTTCCGAGCGTGGTTTTTCCGAAAGTTGAGTTTGAAAAACGTCTTGAGGCGCCAAGCTTTGCTTTTGGGTCGCTATGTCTTGAGCAAAAGAAAGCAGATTTTGATTCTTGGAAAAGGGATTCTGTTCGGTAATAAGCGGGGAAATAAGTACCCCAAAAGACAATACGGCCATAGCCGAAACGTGCAGGAAAAACCTATTCCTCTTACCTCTTTTGATAAGAATGGTCTTAACAACGGTATTTTTGTTCTTCTCGAAAATATTTGAGAAGAACATTACTTTGTCTTTTGTGTAGGATGAGAGAAAAAGAAGGAAGCTTCCAAACTCGCTTTTGAGGTAAATAAGGGCTTCTACCACTGCTTTGGCTGTTTTGTTTTCTGAAAAACGGGGAAATTTGCCCATGGGAATTCCCTTTGGTATTCGATGCATAATGAGTGAAACTTGAAGCTTCTAAAAAACTTTAAGTGAAACTTGAAGCTTTTAAAGACGCTTTAGAGAAGTAAAGTGTATCAAAAAGGTGAGAATTTAGCAAGAAATGAGGCTAACCGAGACTAGCGTAATGACCAAATGGAAATGAGGCACTTAGCGTAGCGACTGCACAGGAGCGAGACCTATTCTTTGCCTAAGCCATTGAGGAAGTCTTCATTGGTGTCCGTCCCCGACAATCTTTCAATAAGGATTTGTGTACGTTCATCCGGCCCCAAAACGTCCATCATTCGCCTCATTGTTGAAATTTTCTTGTAATTCTTCTCATCAAGCAAAAGCTCTTCTTTTCTTGTTCCGCTTCTTTCAACATTAATAGAAGGGAAAATACGTCTTTCGGCAAGTCTTCTATCCAAATGAAGCTCCATATTTCCGGTTCCTTTAAATTCCTCATAAATAAGGTCATCCATGCGACTACCGGTGTCAACCAAAGCGGTTCCGATAACGGTAAGCGAGCCACCTTCTTCGCAATTTCTCGCTGCTCCAAAGAAGCGTTTTGCAGGCCAAAGAGCAGCAGGGTCAAACCCTCCGGTCAATGTCCTCCCTGAGGGCTCAATTGAGAGGTTGTAGGCCCTTGCAAGACGCGTAATTGAGTCCAAAAGGATGACAACATCCTCACCATTCTCAACCAATCTTTTTGCCCTGTCCAGAGCGATTTCTGCAGCATTTGTCTGTGCTTCTGGTGGTTCATCAAAATTTGAGGCTACAACCTCACCCTTTACCGAACGGGAAATATCAGTGACCTCTTCGGGCCTCTCTCCGATAAGACAAGCCATGAGATGAACTTTGGGGAAATTCTCGGCTATTCCGGCGGCCAAATCCTTCAAAATGGTTGTTTTTCCTGCCTTTGGGGGGGATACTATCATTCCCCTCTGCCCAAATCCAATAGGGCTTACAATGTCAATTATCCTGGTTGATAACGGAACTTTTTTTGTTGAAAGGACAAGTTGTTTGTTGGGATAGATAGGGGTAAGATCTTCAAAATAGACTCTTTTTACCCCTTCCCGTGCTTCCTTGCCGTTGATTTTTTCTATCTTGAGAAGTCCGTAGTACCGCTCGTTGTCCTTTGGGGGACGGCCAAGACCTTCAACAAAATCGCCATTTCTCAGCCAAAAACGTCTGATTTGAGAAGAAGAAATATATATGTCACGCTCGGAAGGTCTAAATTTAGGACGTAAAAATCCATGGCCCTCTGGTTTGATATCTAAAATTCCTGCAACAACTTCGGTCGCCTGATCGGCTGTTCTGGGACGCATGTTCTGCTCGTAGTCACGTGGGTAAGCCTCAGGAGGGACATCTGCGCCCTGTGGCGCATCGTCAATTTCTACTTCGGAAGTTTTCTTAATTGGGCTCATACAAAAATTATGAGGTAAAAAGCTATTGGAAAAAATACAAAGCGCCAAAAGCTTAAGCTTTTACTGCGTTTGCCCTATTATTAAATCACGCACCCTTCTTAATGTCAACAAACAGTTTTTTACGGGATTTAGCATTTTAGGAATAATTTCTTACAATTCTCACATTTCTTTCATATAAATGGAGCTCAAACTTACATGCAGGCTCAAAGTGTATTAAGAACCTATAATAATATTTCGTTAAACAAACT
>JAYRRJ010000113.1:0-3611 GCA_041910135.1 Candidatus Levyibacteriota bacterium | reverse complement strand
TCTAGTGGGATCAAGAAAGTGTCTCAGCATACAAGTAAAGCAAGCCTAGAAACGAAGCGATTTGCGACCCATCATAGATTTCGTGCCATGGAGATATTTTATAAAAAGCATTACGAGCAAAAATATCCTCGTGTTGTTGGAGCTCTCGTTCAGCTTGGTATTAATGCTAAGCGTTCGATGACCCTTCGAGGTCTAGAAAAGTAAAGCGATATGAAAATAGGTATCGATGCGCGTTTATGGAATCAAACTGGAGTCGGTAGATATATTCGCAGTCTTGTTAAAGAGCTTCTTGTTATAGATGGAAAAAACTCCTACGTGTTATTTGTTTTATCTTCAGAAAAATCTGAAATAGAGACTCAACTAAAAAAAATGAACAGAAATAATTGGCAGGTTGTCGATGCAAACGTTCGTTGGCATTCGCTTTCGGAGCAAATCAATTTTTTACGGATTCTTAATGCGCATAACTTAGATTTGATGCATTTCACTTATTTTTCAATGCCAATTTTATACTCAAAACCATTTGTTATCACAATCCACGATCTTATTCCCTATCATCTTGCGACCGGAAAGGCATCGACGTTGCCCTATCCTTTCTACACAATAAAGAGGTTCGCATATAAAGTAATTCTTAGAAAAAGTGCAAAAAAAAGCCAAAAAATTATTGTACCGTTAAAAGCAATTTACGACGATGTTGTAAAAACACTTCATATAGATTCCCAGAAGGTTATTGTTACTAGGGAGGGGTTTGATTTCAGTTCTTCGGATTCAAAATCGGCAATAAATACTTCGGAAATAGGAAAATATTTTTTGTATGTAGGAAATGCGTATCCTCATAAAAATATCGAAAATCTTATAGAAGGATTTCAGCTGTTGCTCAAAAAGGAGAAGAATATCACATTGGTTTTGGTTGGAAGAAAAGACTTTTTTTATCAGAGACTTATAGGCCGGGTAAAAAAAGAGACTTTATCTCATGTTAAATTCATTTTTAATGCAACGGATGAAGATCTTCAGAAGCTTTACAGAGAAGCGGTAGCACTTGTATCAGCATCGAAAATGGAAGGGTTTGGTCTTGTTCCTTTGGAGGCAATGTCTCAAGGGTGTATTCCAATAGTTTCTAATATTCCCTCGTTTCAAGAGGTATGCCAGGATGCTGCTCTTTATTTTGATCCAGATTCGGAAGCAACAATTGCGGAAAAAATGCACTATGTGCTTTCAATGGATGAGTCGATGCGGAAAGAGTTTCTTTCTAGAGGGAAAAATCGTATACTTCATTTCTCCTGGAAAGATACTGCCCTTGCGACATTAAAGGTATATGAAGATTGCGATCGTTTACGACCGAGTAAATAAAATTGGTGGGGCAGAGCGAGTGCTCGAATCACTCCATTCAATTTTTCCTCATGCCACACTTTTTACCTCAATATACAATAAGAAAAATACCCCTTGGGCAAATTCGTTTGAGGTAAAAACATCTTTTATTCAGCGCATACCACTTCTGAATATTCGTCATGAATTTATCCCTTATCTTATGCCTCTAGCGTTTGAAAGTTTTAACTTTGACGGTTTTGATTTGGTTATATCTGTTACCAGTGAAGCATCAAAGGGTATTGTTGTTCCAACAAATATTCCTCACATTTGTATTTGTCTGACACCAACTCGCTATCTCTGGAGTGGGTACGACCAGTATTTCAAAAATCCTCTTCTTCGATTTGTGACAGCTCCTCTTATATGGTATTTAAGAAGATGGGATTTAGCAGCAGCAAAGCGTCCCGATGCATACATCGCAATATCAGAAAATGTTAAAAAAAGAATTAAAAAATACTATGGTTGTGATAGTGAAGTAATTTATCCTCCTGCCGATAGGCTTTTTCTTGACAAAAAAGAGCAAAAAATCGAAGATAGAAAATATTTTTTGGTAGTTTCAAGATTGGTTGATTACAAAAGAGTTGATCTAGCGGTAAGAGCGTGCACAAAGCTTCAGTTACCACTGATAGTAATAGGAGAAGGGAGTGAGTATGAACGACTTGATAGCATGTCTGGGGAGACAGTAAAATTTTTGGGTAAAGTTGACGACGCAACGCTAAGAACTTACTACAAAAATTGCCGTGCGCTCATATTTCCCGGTGTTGAGGATTTTGGCATCACTATGGTCGAAGTGCAACGTGCGGGTAAACCTGTAATTGCTTATGGTGCCGGGGGTGCTATTGAGATAGTAAAAGAGGGTATAACGGGAGTCTTTTTCAGAAGACCTACAGTCAAATCATTATCCGAAGTATTGCTAAAATTCAAAGACAGCCGTTATAATGAAAATAACTGTAAGAAAAACGCAGCACGTTTTTCGGAAAAGAACTTCAAGAAATCTCTTGAAAATTATTTAAAAAAGCGAAAATATATATGAAGGTAGTTATATTTGCAGGAGGAGTAGGAACAAGGCTGTGGCCTTTATCCAGGAAACACACGCCGAAGCAATTTGAAAAAATAATAGGCGAGCGATCAACACTGCAGCTTGCATATGATAGGGTAAGTCCTATATTTCATCCAGAGGACGTTTTTATATCATCAGGAGATAGATATAGAGATGTATTGTATTCTCAGATCCCCGAGATTCCTCGAGAGAATTTCATCCTCGAGCCAGAGATGCGAGATGTGGGAGCGGCTGTCGGCCTAGTTACTTCGATCTTTCAAAAAATTTCACCCAATGAACCTTTTATTATTTTGTGGAGTGACCATCTGGTAAAAAATGAAGCGCTTTTTAGAAGCATTTTAGTTGCTGCCGGAAAAGTTTTGACAGAAGACCAAAATAAAATCGTTTTTATAGGGCAAAGGTCTCGATTTGCAAGCCAGAATTTAGGATGGATTGAGTTTGGAGAAAAGCTTAAGAGCGTTGATGGTATTGACCTCTTTGAATTTAAGAGTCTTCACTATCGTCCTGATATTGAGAAAGCTGAAGACTTCCATACAAGTTCAAAACATGCGTGGAACCCTGGATATTTTGGAACAACTCCTGACTTTTTGATGAGTCTTTATAAAAAATATGCTCCTGAAATGCATGATTCTCTTATGCAGATTCAAGAAGCGTGGGGGACAGATAGGTATGAACATGTACTCAAAGAAGTATTCCCAACCCTGGAAAAAATCTCATTTGACAATCTCATTTTAGAGCGCATAACTGAAAATGATGGGTTTGTAGTAGGCGCTGATCTTGGGTGGAGTGATATAGGAGCATGGGAAGCTCTGAAAGAAGCGCTTGCCGAAGGAGAAGATGAGAATGTAACTCGTGGAAAGGTTATGCTTGAGAGTTCTACAGATAGCCTTGTTTTCAACTACACAGATCAAATGATTGTCGGAATTGATCTGAAGGACAAACTTGTCATTAATACTGAGGACGTGCTTCTCATATGTCCCAAAGAGTCTGTGCCAAAGATCAAAAAGTTAGTCGAGAGTCTTTCGGGTACTGAGCACGAATCCCTCACATAATTATGTTATATGACGTTTCAAAACGCCTGCTCGATATTATCATCGCCTTGATTGCGCTTATTATATTCTCTCCCGTGATATTAATTACAGCCATTGCTATACGGATGAATTCCAAAGGGCCCACACTTGCCGATACT
>JAYRRJ010000112.1:0-12130 GCA_041910135.1 Candidatus Levyibacteriota bacterium | reverse complement strand
GGTTGGCCAACTTCAAGGGCTGCATTGAACATATGTGCTTGCATGTGAGTTTTCCCGGTTCTTGTAGGTGCTTTGACAAATCCCTTGTCATGTCCAGCAATGAGCCCTTGACCAACCTCGGTAAGTACTTCGGTATGGAAAATATCACGTGCCCCCTCATTTGGGATATTGGGCGCATACGAAAGCAATGCTTCGCCGTGTTTTTGTAGCAGATCGGACTCCATAACTGCGTATTATAGGATAAATTTGAGGTATTTTCAAGCCTGAACACTGCCGATTAGAAACATGAACAGGGAGTTGAGTTTGTGAAAAATTCATAGTACGCTTAATACCTACTATCCCTTTTCCCATATGATTTTTCTTTACGACAATTTAAACTGGATGTTTTTTAATCTAATGCTGGCTTTTTTGCCACTTATTCTTGTTCATTTTCTGCGAAAAAAACTTAATCCTCCTATCCATCTTGTCCTGCTTTTTTTATGGCTTATTTTCCTTCCAAATACCATCTATTTAGTGACAGACGTGGAGTATTTGCCGTATCAGATTTTCCGTACCGGGTATTACGAGCAGGCACTACTTTTCATCGAATACGGACTGCTGGCAGCTTTTGGGGTCTATTCCTATCTCTATTCTTTGGAGCCTATTGAACTTGTAATAAAAAAACTCAAAGTCAAAAAGGGCAATGAAAATGTTTTTTATATAGTTCTTCATTTTCTTGTGGCTTTTGCCGTCGTTATGGGTAAGGTTCAACGGACACATTCCTGGTATATCTTTACCGACCCATTGCGGGTTGTAAGCGATGCAATCAAAACTTTATCTGCCTCAGACTTGCTGTTCTGGATATTTTTTTGTGGGGTTGTTATCAATGGATTCTTTTTTGTTTTCAAAAAATATTTTCCGGTATTTGTCTCAAAAAGGAAAAGGAAAAAATAAGCTCAAACAAATACTTGCATTCACGGAATTTGGGAGTATACTAACCGTAAAGTATGAATAAAAAGCTTTTGGTTGCAGCCCTTATCGTAATACTTCTTATTGCGGGTGTCGTGGGATACTTTGCAACCCAAAACAAAAAGGCGGCAACAACGACAGCCCCTGAAAATTCCCAAACTGCAACCCAGCAAGCACCGACCGAAGCAACTCCCGATTTTGTGAAAGCGATGCAAGGGGCAGGTTCTGTTAAGTGCACGTATACCTATTCGGATGTGACAACGACAAGTTACATAAAGGATGGAAAGATACGGACCGAAATGACCGCAAAGGGAGTCACAAATAATTCAATTATGGCCAACAAGATTGTCTATTCTTGGGCAACGGGACAAAAGACGGGAATTATGATGGATACAACAGCACTTACCGTCTCCGTGACACCGGGTGCAACCAACACTCAAAACTACAAGGACGCCGATTCTCTAAAAAACGACCTCATGAATTACAAGCCGCAATGCAGCAACGAGGCAATTTCAGACGCAATGTTTGAAAAACCTACTGGTGTTACTTTCACCGATTACAGCAAAATGATGCAGGACGTAAAAAGCAAGATCCCTGCCAATGTCACTATTCCTGAAGGATACTAGGTTCCAACTCAATAATTCAATTTTTCTCATTGACTTTATACTTTTCTCCACCGTACGATAAATAGGTGCAAGAAGAAAGCCAGCAAGTTCAACAACCACCGTCTCCTCCCACACCTTCATTTCCAAAGAACGTTATTTTGAATTTATTCTCAAAAATTCCGAAACCGGTGTTTTTAGTCGTATTAGTCGCCATTGGTATACCATTTGTTTTATTTATACTGAAAGGACCTCCAAGTACTTCTCCAACAAAACCAAAAAGTGAATTTTCGCTTGTCGAAAGTTCTCCTTCGGATCAACAAAATGCAACACCTGTGATCGCTCAGCCAACGTTTGTTTTTTCCAAAAAAATAGGAATAAGCGAGAGGGAATTGGGAAAATATTTCACAATGACCCCAAAAACGGAAGGAAGTTGGCATATCGAGAAAAACGGACAGGTTGTGTATTTTGCCTCAAATAAGAAAGGGGGAAATAAATTTCCTCAGACATTTGAATATCAAACGTCCTATTCGGTGACAATTGATAAAAGTTTTCATTCGGAAAATGGCAAAGAGTTGGTTGAAGAGGAACACGTGACTTTTAAAACACAACAAAACCCGGAATTTGCTCTTACGTCTTACAAAAGCTTATTGCCTGTTCTCGTTGGGGACTCAATTGATATCGCGGTTCAGGATTATAGTGGATATGACAGTAAATATGCTCAGTCTATCAAGCAGCAAACATCCGAACCGTATAAAGTCACTCTTCAAAAAGCAACAAAAGAGGAATTACTTTCTTATTTTAAATACAAGAAAAATTCTTATCTTGCAATAAATGAGGTGCCTGATGAACTTACCCGAAAAGATTCGGTTACGGCAACCGGGCAATATATGACCAAGGGGCAGGGAGGATACACAAAAGTAATACATGTATCAAGTCCTGTCTTTAAGACTCCGGGAATATATTTCGTTACTTTTTCGAATAAGTACGGACGTGACAGGCTGTTTGTTGTGGTTTCAAAACACGTTGCTCAAGTACTACATGACAATAAGAAATCTTACATTGTAACAACTGCCAGTGATACCAACAAGGCGATAGGTGGAATAAAGGTTGAGTATTACAATGCGCTTGATAAAGTTTCATTGCTTGATACGAAGTCAACCAACCCTGAGGGGATTGCCGAACAGAACAAGTTTTCTGACGATACGGACTTTGTTGTGACCAGCCGAGGGGAGGATGTTTCTGTCACCTCTACTCGGGGATACCGAATGGGAATTGCCTCAGACGGGGAGAGTGAGGTCTTTTCGTATACCGACAGGCCAATTTACCGGGTTGGGGATACTATCCATTATAAAGCTGTAATACGCGTTCGGGATGACAGTGGAAATTACTCAATTGAGAGAAAGAAATATTACGTGAAGTATATGAGCGGTTATGATACGACAAAAGGTGAATACAAAGAGGTGACGACCGATGACAACGGGACAGTGACCTTCGATACGGTGGTGCCGTATTCGGAGATAAATCAATATCCAAGTATATATCTTGCATCAAAAGACAAAAAAGGTGAATACCAGTCGATGGACACTTTACCGCTCTTAGTTGAGGCTTACAAGAAGCCGGAGATGGATATAAGTGTTACGGCAAGCGAAAAGGAATACATAAGCGAAGACACATCGCATATGACCGTTATTGGTAAAACAAATTACGGTAAACCCTTGTCGGGTATTAAATTTACATACAGGGTTATGCTTGTTGATTACACGGAGCTAAAAAATAGGAATGACGAGCAGGTAGAAGTGGGTATTTATTCAAATTATTATGGGGGAGGGAAAGAATTAACAAGCGGGGCATCCGAATTTGACAAAAACGGAAAGGCGAATGTTGAGTTTTCGACCAAATTGCCCGAAAGTTTTGTACAAAGCCAAGTGGCACTCCTTGAAGTAACGCCTAATATCGGAGCAATTCCATCTTTTGGAAAAATTGTACGCCTTATTCATCGGGGAGAGTTTGCACTCTTTTTTGACGAAGTTGCGGGAAATACAACAACCGGACTAAGTGGGTACCTTAGCGCTTTAGATCATAAGAACCCACGCCAAGCTGTCGGAAATATGAAGGGCAAGTTGACTCTCACAAAAAAGGAGTACTACTCGGAAAACGGGCAAGTCATAGAAACTCGAGACATCGAGCTTGATGGAAAAGGAAGGGCAGGTTTTACATTCAGAAATCTGAAAGAAGGAAACTACGAGGTAAAGTCGGAGTTCACAGACCCTAGGGGAAACAAGGTGACAGGAACACAGATGACGTATGTTGGGTCACCTGTTCAGTTGACCGGGCCGGCAAGTGCAATGGCTGTTTCTTTCGACAAACAAATGTACAATGACGGGGAAACTGCTCGGGCAACCGTCACTTCCAACTTTCTTCTAGATGATGTGTATGTCGTTACAGCAGAAAATAAAGGGGGTGCCACACGAATTGTGTCGGTTGAGAGACGACAGGGAGAGGGGAGAACCAAGTCATTAATGATATCGGTGCCTGTTAAGAAAGAAACCGGTCAAGCGGTTGAGGTCTTATTATACGCGGTGACAAAGGGTGAGATTGCGATGGGACAGGGTAGTTTTACCGTTGAGCGAAAGATGGAAAAATTGACTACGACGGTGCAATTTGATAAAAACCGCTATAAGCCGGGCGAAAACGTAAAAGTAAAAATCACCACAAAAGACAAGTCCGGAAAAGGAGTTTCTGCCGATAATTCGCTCTCAATAATTGATGCTGCTCTTTTACAGCTTGGTAAGCTAAGGACGGGAATTGCAGAGCAATTCAATACGATGGATATGTATATAGCCGTCAGTCATTATGATTCGCTTACCGGTATATATGCAGATGGACCCGGAGGAGGCGGAGGGTGTTTTCTTGAGGGAACACAAATTCTAATGGGGGACGGGACGACGAAGAGTATAGAGAAAATTAGAAAGGGAGACACTATTCTTACAAAAAAATCCGACACATCGATGGAAATGGTAAAAAATACCGTTGATATGACTTTTGCCCATACCGTCACCGAGTATCTTCTCATCAACAACAGACTTAAGGTGACTGCTGTTCATCGGTTATTCCTCAACGGAAAATGGGCTGAGGCATCGAGTGCAAAAATCGGAGATACGCTTCTTGATGATTCAGGTTCTTCTGTGGAAATCACCTCAATAACAAAACAGATTGGAAATTTCAGGGTTTATAATTTGACCACAAATCCGTCCCATACTTTCTTTGCGGATGGGATATATGTTCATAATGAAAAGGGTCTTGATGCACGTCAGAATTTTGTCGACACACTGTATTGGAATCCCCACATAAAAACTGACGGAAATGGGGAGGCAACTGTCAGTTTTAAACTTGCCGATAATGTGACGACTTTTACAGCTCAAGCATTCTCCAATACGAAAGATTCCCTTTTTGGAGAAGGAACAGCAAACATCGTGAGCTATAAAGACATAACAATTATCCCGTCACTTGCCGCATTCTATTATGAACATGACAAGCCTGTTATCTCGATGGTCACTCAGAATTCAACAGGAAGTGATATGGAATTGACAGTTGTAAGCGGAATAAAGGAATTGTCCGGCGAGAACAAACAAGACATTCATGTAAAGGGAAATGATTTGGAGGTGGTGCAGGTTCCATTTGATTTGGGAAACCTGAAAAAGGATGCAACTTTTATCGTAGAGGCGAGGGACAGAAGCGGGAAGGTTGTTGATAGTGTTCTTATGAAAAAGCCGGTGTTGCCACAAGGGAATATCGTTGCTTCCTGGGATTCTTTCGAGAATTCATATGACCATGTATTTCAGCCCGAATTCCCAACGCTTGATGCAAACCGTATGGCAATTTCAGTTGTACCCGATGCTGCAGCCGCATTATTCCAGCCTTACCATTATTTTTCAGCATCTCTTTCTAATAATTCCGGAAAAGAGCTGTATGCTTACACATATATTCTCGCCCGAACAAGAGATGGATTTATAGACCCTTCGTCATATGGGTATGCAAAAGACAAGAACGATTTCAGACAGACAATACAGACTTTGATAGATTCAAGAGGTGATATGGTGTGGAATCAGCCTCCAAATGGATACAGCAATGACTCATTTGAAGCCTCGAATCTATGGGTTGCTATGGGATTTGAGCAGGCTGCGAAATATCACATGATTGACGAAATAACAAACGCGTTGGCAATGGCCAACGAGACCAAAGAATTCTTTAAGGGGGATCGTGAACCACAGAAACCGTCCTTTCCACCATTCGATAAAAGCCAGTTTCCTCAAGGATTTCCGCCACCCGGTCCGATTGAACCACAATCACCAACGCCTACAATGTATCCGACACCTTATGAGTCGCTAACACCTACTCCTTCAACGACGTCTTCCGGCATTGTCGTCCCGCCGCCTTTCCAACCTATGGTAACTCCGCCCCCTTACTCCCAGCCTCCACCAATTCCTAATTCACGGTTCTTCTCAGATGATGAAAAATTGGCGCGTTCTTTAGTGTACGGTGATTCATTTCAAAATGACGGCAGCGGTTTTGAGGAATCACCGGAGGGTATAGCTGCTAATATCCTCACAGGAAAAAGTAAAGATATTCAAAAGCTCATTAATGGTGCCGTTCCAACAGCTTCCGATAGGTACATTTGGGATGGGTATTCCGTAGACTCTCCCGGTATGCCTATCTTGGCTTTGGTTGAAAAAGGAAGTCTTGGGGAGGCAAAAAAGGCAATAAGGGGAATTTCGTTTACAGGCAATAAGACTGACCCACTTGTTCTCTATGCGGCTTTGCGATACGCAGAAAAGAGCAGTATAAAGGTTGCCAAAGTTGCGTATAAAGTCATTGTTAATGGAGAGAAAGTGTTCGAGTTCCCAGAGAAAGACAATGCATCCGGTAATGGGTATCCTACGTTCTCACAAGTATTTTCAACAAGAAACAGTAAAGACGGAAAACTACATGTCGAATTAAAGTCTGAAGGAGACTTGCCCATATACGGAACGGTTAGTGAATTCCTATATGGTTCATCAGAAAGTACAAGGCAGAAAGGGAATTACAAGAATATCGATCTTCATCTTATAAGAAGTTACAGAGACAATGAGACCGGGCAGAGTGTTGGTGCAATTGAGACAGGGAAAACCGGCGTTGTGGTTCTGAGCGCTGATGCTACACGCCTCGTAAGAGGAAATTACGCGTCGGGAGCGTATTCTTTCCTGGCTGAGGATGCTTTGTCTCCCAATGTCATGTATCTGGAGCAATACGATGAGTATTATAATCCCCAATTTCAGAGTGTTTTAAAAAAGCTATTTCCCTCAACCGGGTATCAAGATTCATATAGTTTGCCTGAAAATTACTCCGATCAGGCGGTTTTCTATAACGTCAGCGGAAATGTCGGTAATAAGGGGAACATATTACCATATGTCGTCTTCAACGCGTCAGATGGCACTTATTTCAGGCCAAAGACGAGTATTATTTACCCTGTTCTCGGAATTATAACCGATGAAAAGTAGGAGTTTTCAAAGTGGTATTTTACCTGTATAATACGTCATATGGCAAAAAGACCAACGGGAGTAGGAAAGCGGGGACGCGTCCACTCACCAAAAACAAAAAAAAGACTTGCGGCAAAACGCGAAATGCTCGCAGCGCTTGCAAAAAAAAGGAAGAAGTAATCCACTCTTTTTTTCTTTATATTTCCTTATCTAATTCTTACGACGGCAGATTATATTGAGAGAGTGGGAAGCCGATTTGAAGTCTGCAATATTGTAGAAGAAAAATGGGTTGTAATGGCAGAAACAACACCAGGCTCAGTTGGAACATTTGTTCAAAATCTTCCTTCAGGAGAGAGACAAGCATATCACTTCATTTGTCGAGAGGATAATAGTGCAACGGATATCTACATAAACCCACATGGGAGTACTGTCGACATGAATGCTTCCGGACTTTTTAGTAAAAAAGAAGTAGAGGGATATGAGAAAGTGGCCGAACTGAAGAGTGACGAGGAATACCTAGTTTCTCTCTATCCGGATAACGCGCCTGCAAGAATGGTTGTTCGTATTTCGCATTTTGGTTAAGTGTTTTTTACATCATTCATTCTTCGCATGGAAAGGAGTATCATAATGAGTAACTATTCTCTATGTCTATCGCAACACAAGAAGCATTTGCAGCTTCCGAGCCTCCCGCGCAAAGTACCGTCGCAAAACTCAATTGGCTGAGGGCTTCTGTTCTGGGTGCCAATGACGGCATTGTCTCAATAGCCGGGCTTGTGTTGGGAGTGGCCGGAGCAACAAACTCACCGACAGTAATTTTAACTGCGGGGGTGGCCGGAATTATCGCGGGTGCGATTTCCATGGCTGCAGGTGAATACGTATCGGTCAGCAGCAGTCGTGATACTGAGCATGCGCTGTTGATAAAAGAAAAAAATGAGTTGAAAGAATTTCCTGATGCCGAACTTTTGGAACTTATCTCTCTTTATGAAAGAAAGGGATTGAGTAAAAAAACAGCAACGGTTGTTGCGAAGGAGCTTACGAAAAAGGACGCGTTTGCGGCGCATGCCGACATAGAACTTGGCATTGACCCTGACAACCTTACGAATCCGTGGCATGCAGCATTTGCCTCGGCTGCTGCTTTTTTGGCCGGTGCATTCATACCGCTAGTCGCAATAATTGTTCCCCCTCCCGAAATGAAAGTTCCATTCGCATTTGGTGCCGTTGTAGTTGCACTTGCCGCAACGGGATTTATCAGTGCTAAAATCGGTGGTGCTAATACATTTAAAGCCGTAGTAAGAGTTGTTCTTGGTGGTGTTCTTGCCATGGCGGTGACCTATTCTATAGGAAGACTTTTCCACGTGAGCGGAGTATAGCTTTTCGAATTCTTACCTCCTACATTTTTCCGTCTTACCATAACAGTTTAGATTTAAAAAGAAGGGAGGTGAGCTGTATGCCGGATAAAAATTTTACCGAAGACATGCTGGAGTCCGTTGGGCTTGGCGATGAAGACAAAAAAACCATGAAAAAGCGCGGACGAAAAGGTGGAAGGTCAAGCTCGCGAAGAAAAAAATAGAGATAGGTGTATAATAGTCGGGTGAGAAAGAAAAATAAAAAATCCCTTGGTGAGGCGGTTGCGGTAGGCTCTGCTCTTGCCGGTGCCGCTTTAGGAGCCGCAGCGGTTTTATTGTCAGATAAAAAGAATCAGGAGAAAATTAAAAAAACAATTGACGAATTTTCACGCGATGCCTCAAAATTAGGAAAGACTGTCAAGGAAAAAGTAGAAGAATTTAAAAAAGCTTCAAAGAAAGAAGAAAAGAAACCCGTCAAGAAAATAAAAGTCGTTAAAAAGACTGCGCCAAAATCTACAGGAAAAATTTATACCCCGCTTAATAAGAAATAAACATTTCTTCCAAAAAATAGGCTCGCAAAGTTCATTTCTCAGTGCTACAATATCGCTCAATGGTATCACGTGTGGAATTTTTAGGGGAAGACGGCTGGGAGCACGGAAAACACAGACGTGCAATATAGATGACGCATAAGGGTGCTTAAATTATGGTTTCAAAAATAGAAAGCGATAGTGGATGTCTCAATTGGCATCCTGAGCAGACTGTTATGCCCGGTCGTGAAGTGTGGTTTGTTGACCGTAATCAAGACGGTCCATGCGAAGTGTATTCGGTTTTGTGTCAGGTAGATGACTCATTTACGAGAGTGTCTCAAGTTGAGGACGAGAATTTTTTAAATGGTCTTGGCAGAAGCGATGACGCGCATTACACGACGCTTGCAGTACTCAAACCCGGAGATCTACCTTTTATCACAGAAAGCTACTCACCTGCGATAGAAAAACGTGTAAAAGTGAGGGTCACTCATGAAATAACCACTTAGGACTTGCAAATTAAATTTCAGTTTGTTTTAATAAATACTGCATCAAGAGTGTTTCAAGAAATTGAAACCGGCAACCGTCAATTTTACGGTGCCAGTGCGAGAGCAGATGCGCCTCAAGGTTACTTAGGGGAAAAATGTCGTTAGACCTCTCGCATTTCGGGAGGTTTTTTAATGACAAAAAAAAGTTTATTTACTTCGGAATCGGTCTGTGCCGGTCATCCGGATAAAATCTGTGACAGAATAAGTGATGCGATAGTTGATGCGGCGCTTGCCCCAGACCCGCATTCACGAACCGGTATTGAGACCGTTGCCGGAGCCAACCAGGTTTGTCTTTTTGGAGAGATACGTACAAAAGCAAAAATCGATTACGAAAAGGTAGTGAGAGATACCATCAGAGAGTTGGGGTACACTGAGCCTTCCTGGGGATTTTCGATAGAGTCTGCTTTTTCAAATGACATCCACGAGCAGTCGCCGGAAATTGCAATGGGGGTTGATAATGATGGGGCAGGAGACCAGGGGATGATGTTCGGGTATGCCTGCGCAGAAACTCCCGAGCTGATGCCGCTTCCAATACGAATGGCCCATGCTCTCACCGAGCAAATAGATACAGTGCGGAAAAAGAAAATTTTAAAATGGTTGCGGCCTGACGGAAAAGCACAGGTGACGGTGGCGTATGAGAATGGAAAGCCTGTAGACGTCAAAAAATTGGTTGCGGCGGTTGCCCATGATGAGAAAACAACGGCTCTAGAAGTCAGGGATTCCGTTATAAAACACGTATTCCAACCTATCTTAAAACGCTACGGATTCGAACTTCCAAAAGAGAATGATATTACGGTTAATGGTACCGGTCTTTGGCACATCCCCGGACCCGAGTCGGATGCCGGGCTGACAGGTAGAAAAATTGTAGTTGACACATATGGTGGATATGCGAGGGTTGGGGGTGGAGCATTTTCGGGGAAAGACCCTTCTAAAGTTGACAGAAGCGGGGCATATGCGGCGCGTTATATTGCAAAAAACATAGTGGCTCAAGGGTTGGCCTCAAAGTGCGAGGTTGGACTTGCGTATGTTATCGGAAAAGCCCGTCCCCTCATGCAAACAATTGAAACATTCGGCACATCAACCGTTTCTGACAAAGCTTTGCACGATTTTAAAGACAAATTAATCGACACTTCTGTTCGTTCGATAATTGAAACTCTCAACCTTGCGCGGCCCATATATAGTAAGACCTCTTCTTATGGGCACTTCGGGAGAGACGAATTCCCTTGGGAAAAAATTGTGGGATAAATTGTGGATGGGGTTGGACCACAATTTTGTGGAGTCCACAACATTGTGGTCGATTGAGGCTAAGTTGTGGTGCTTGTGGATGTGAAAATAATGTCCACAATATTGTTGTGGGATATATAGCTAAAATAGTCGAGAATTTTTTTGGGGGGATATATAGTAAATCAAAATTCTTCTATGAATTCAATAAGAAGAATCACTGTTTTTTGTTATTACCATGGGCTAATATGAAGGTCGATGGGGGAAAGATTCAAATATCTCAAATGGAGAGAGGGCGTTGAGCCTTTACCTACAACCCCCGGTGAAGAATTGCTCCATAGAATGTCACTTTTTTATCCTGCCGAGGCGTCAGTTGCTTCTGAGAATCTGCACCCGACCGGCCAATTACGGGAATTATTCAGGGGAAAACCGGGAACACTCAAGTAAATCTATCCGTTTGAATTTCGAGCAAGTTGAGACTTGAGAAATGGACATTGGGCGAGTCGTGCAGACAATAATTGCTCTGAAATTCTGCTCTCCTGAATTCCTGCTTCCGATTCAAAAGTTGCAACAATCTCTTCTCGTGTAGGAGCTGCGATGGTAGGGAATCGCACCTCAATTCCCAGTGCAAGTTGACAACCGCTTACGTCGCAAAAAACGTCTGCAGTGTTGGCTCTGAATTTTTCAGGTCCGAAATTTTTACTATCATTGATTCGTAATCGTGCGTTGTTGTAGTCGAGGCCGCAACGGCCTGCTTCGAGGTTTTCTGGCATATCGCTTCACATTGTAGCAAATCGGGAAAAGATTTCAAATCTCAATTTTTTGTGACTCTATAGACTTTGACACCATTGTCAAAAAGTACCGTCACGCAATCGCCTATTTTATACGTGTTTTTATCAGGCAAATCTTTGAACCAAAATCCCGGCATCCAAAGTCCCGGTCCCTTTTCTCCTCCGCCATATGACAGTTGCCATGAACCTTCATCAAGCTTTGTGATGCGGCCCGATACTTGAGCGATATGACCCGACGAGCTTTTTATATCATCCGGCGGAAGGTAAAGTATTGAGCCAACAGTCATTTTTGAGATGTTGTCATTAAGAGTCAAAATCTCGGTATTACGTGTCGTATCCCCCAATTCATTTTTTGCTATCGAATTGATGGTATCTCCTTCTTTCAGGATATAACTTTTGAGATAATCTTTTTTTTCGGATGCTCCCGTTTTCTCGCATGCTTTCGTAAGGTCGGGCGGAGCGGAGGGTATTTGTGTTGGAAGAGAATTATCTGCAAGAACGTTTTTCTGCGGCTCGTCTGCTGTAGGGGTAGGGGGATTGGAATTTTTTCCAATGAAAAAACAGACGACACCCGTTATCAGTATCGCAAGAAGCCACAGAGAAGTTGAGGCTACATTTGAATTGGTTTCCT
>JAYRRJ010000111.1:0-1582 GCA_041910135.1 Candidatus Levyibacteriota bacterium | reverse complement strand
GTATCCCTTTACCGTAATCCGTAATAGATATTAAAACATACTTATTGTCTTCACCTACCGTTATCACTATAGGGGTCACCGATGAAGAGAATTTTGCCGCATTATTTAACAAATTCGTAAATACTTGCTGCAGTTTTTCTTCGTCCCCCCTTCCTAAAACTATTTTGCGACGCACGGGATTCTCGAGCAAAACCTTATATCCCGGGTAATTGAATTTGAAATTGATAACCGCTCTTTTAAGAACATTGAGGATGGCTACCTCCTTCCATGCATACCGCAGTTGCCCGGTTTTTACCTGCTCAATCGCCAAAAGCTCGTTCACGATGTTTTTCAGTCTTTTGATTTCCGAACGGAGAATCTCAACGGATTTTGGCGGTGGGAATTGTTTGTTGTTCAATTTTTTTTCAATGAGTCCGGCATACGCCGATATAGTTGTAAGAGGCGTCCTTAACTCGTGAGAAGCTAGTGATATAAACAAATCTCGCGCTTCTATCGCTCCAACCGATTCCTCATAAAGCTGCGAATTCCGAATTCCAAGACTTAAAAGTGCTCCAAAAAGACGTAGCGCTCCCAACATATCGCTACCGAATTGTTTTGTCTCATGAGCCTGAAGAGACAACACTCCTATGGTTTGCTTGTTAAAGCTTAGGGGAATTAAGATAAGGCACTTTATTCCTTTCTTGTACAATTTGAGGTGTGCTTTCTTGAGATCCTCGCCTTGCACAACCTTCAGCTGCTCCTCCTCAACCGCCTTTCTGGTATTTCCGTCGTTCCTTGGTTGAACTTGCGATCCGGGAGGGACATTTGAATAAGCTCTAACGAATTCTCCCTGAGGGTCAAGCAAAAATATTGAGCCGTGATTCGCTCCGGCAACCCTTATCGCTTCCTGAACAGCAATTTTATACCGCTCTTCAAGTGTGAGTGGCTGCAGGTAGGTGAGCGAGGATATATATACTTTTTCAAGTAGTTCATTTGCCATACCTTAATCTCGTATCGTATATCCAAATCCTCGGACGCTCTTTATCAATGGCTGCCTCGCGCCATTGTCAATCTTTTTCCTCAAGTAGCCGATGTACACGTCAACAACCCTACTTTCGATGTCGGGTGAGTACAACCAAATATGATCAAGAATTGTTTCGCGTGAAAGCACGACTCCCTGGTTTATCATAAGGTATTCCAATAACTTAAATTCTGTGACGTGAGAGGGATAAGCTTATTATTTCTTTTTACTTCATATGTTGCCGAGTTTAATTCGAGGTCTGCAATGGTAATGACAGGTGAGCCTTTTTGTTTGAGACGTGAGCGTATTCTTGCTAAAAGCTCCTCGGTTTCAAAAGGCTTTGAGATATAATCATCGGCACCAAGTTCAAGACCGTGGACAATATCGGGGGTTGTGTTTTTGGCAGTTAATATTATTATAGGAAGAGTTGGATGGTCTTTTTTTACTTCGGCGCAAACGGTTTCTCCGGCAATGCTATCGATTCCTAAATCAAGCACGATCAAGTCAGGTTTTGCATCTCTCACCATTTTTAGAGCCACAGCCCCGTCCCCTGTTCCTTTCACGGAATAGCCCGCTTCCTTT
>JAYRRJ010000110.1:0-6713 GCA_041910135.1 Candidatus Levyibacteriota bacterium | reverse complement strand
GCCATTTATCCAGGTCTTTGTCTCCTGCTTGGATAGGAATTGTCACGTACCCCCATTCTCCATTTTGAGAATTAACTAAAGTAGAAGCAGACTCAAGCTCCGAGGTGAATAAAATGTGAATTCCGTGAAAGTTATTTGGACGTGATAAAGGGTCAAAAAAAGATTGTGCCTTGATGGGCACAAAGAGAAACGTTAAACACAGCAATACTAAAAGAAGTGACTTTTTCATAATAGCACAGGAAATAGCTTATAATAATATATCGGAATTGAAGCGAAAGGTCAAATGTTTAGCGAAACGACCAGTTGAGAGTGGAGAAATTCTTACTTCTTTCTCTTTGAAGAACTCTTATCTGAGGGGAGAAACCAAAGAATAACGCCACCGACCGCAAAAAGAGCGCCGGTTAATTGACTTCCTTCGGATGCAAATTGCTGAAACTGAGGATAAAAATAAATGATAACTCCTACGACTACAAGGACTAAGGCAAGGTTAGTTTTGTTCATGCATTTAGCGTAGCACCCTTTTTTTAACCTTGTCAAGAGGCAGTTTTTGAGGATTGATTGATATAATTCTCCCTCCCATCGCTTCATTCAACCCTTTTTTGTATAATTGTTGAATGAGATTTTCGTGGCAGGATATGCCAAAACCATTTTTTGCTTTGGCTCCAATGGAAGGAGGAACCGACACCGTTTTTAGGCAAATTGTAACTTCATGCGGCCGGCCGGATGCTATGTTCACCGAATTTACGAATGTGGAGGGAATGCTGTCAAAGGGAAAAGAAGAAGTAAGAAAACGGCTCATTTATTCAGAAAAAGAGCGCCCTATTATTGCGCAAATCTGGGGGAAAAACCCGGATTCTTTTTATCTGGTAGCAAAGCAGTTGGTTGAGATGGGATTTGACGGGATTGACATCAACATGGGATGTCCTGAACGGACCGTTGTTAACAATGGCTGCTGTTCCGCACTTATTCAAACCCCTGAATTGGCCGCTGAAATAATTTCGCGCACCCGCGCGGGAGCAGGAAATCTTCCCGTATCGGTTAAAACCAGAATCGGATTTAAAACAATTGAAACCGAGCGGTGGATAGGGTTTCTGCTCAAGCAAAATTTGGATGCTTTAACCGTACATTTCAGGACCCAAAAGGAGATGTCCTTAGTTCCCGCCCACTGGGAAGAGGCTGAAACGGTTTCGAAATTAAGGAATGAAATTGCTCCGCAGACAATAATAGTAGGCAATGGAGACATTGAAGACAAAGAACAAGGACGGCAACTTTCCCTAAAATATGGGCTTGACGGCATCATGATTGGGCGCGGAGCTTTTCATAACCCATATGTCTTTGACGAGTCGGTTGATTACCATGCGCAGACAAAAGAAGAGCGGATAGCGCTTCTGAAAAAACACATAGACTTATTTGAAAAAACATGGAAAAAAGTCCACCCGATTTCGGAGCGAGGTTATCAAAAAAGCTATCCTCCGCTAAAAAGATATTTCAAGATATATATCTCGGGCTTTGATGGAGCTGCCGAGATGAGAGAAAAATTGATGCTCACTCAAAATCTAGAAGCTGCAAAAGACTTCCTTTCTTCAATTTAAACGCTTGAGGCCAACAGCCTACCGAACGGAGTCAGATAATCATACGACGCTTGCGGCTCGGTCATATACCTCTGCGCTTCACGAAGCTGGCGCATCATAACATCCTGCGCAACCAATTCGTCGGTAAAGAAATCCCGGGGCATATACTCAAATGCGGTTACATCCGACCCGTCAGGTTTTTGACCGACGTGCACTATACCCTGAAATGTTACGTCTTTTTGCGGCCTGGCAGGCAACAACCTATACTCCTCTTCAAGTCGAAGTCTCACTTCAGGATCGATTTCGACTTGCGCGTATGAATCGGCAGCATTAAAGACTGCAACTGCAAAGGAGTCGGGCTCTATTGGAGGCAAATGTCCATTAATTGCCATCCGCCTATCAAGCCTTTCCAAAACAACAGTCTTTCCATGTAACATATCTTCCCTCTTTTCCCGAAGCGCTACTGTCTGCTCCTCTTGCAACTGTCTCCTACCGACCAATGCGTATTCCTGACCGTTTTCGTCTTGAGTCGGGGTATCGGGAAAGAGACTTTTAGGGATAGGAGTACTATACCTGGACTTTCCCGGTTTTCTCGTCGGGCGAGGTAATTCACGCGAAATACCCACAACTTCGCTTTCGGCTACGTGCCTTAAAGTAATCGGGCGTGACCAACGCCTGGGCGAATCAAGCCTGTAAAAAATTCCTTCAACAAGCCGTGGATCTAAATCGAAATAGAATTCTCTCGAGGGCTTTTGCGAGCCATCCCGAGTTTCAAATAAGCTCATACTATCAATTATACCCCTGTGTCAACACCCATGTAGTGAATATCACAACAGAGTTCTCACACTATTCATATAAAAACGTTCTACCATTTGAATATATACTAGGGAGGTGATTGTATGTGTATGAATTGCGGATGTGGAATGCCCAATGCAGACCACGGAAATCCGAAAAATATAACAACCAAGACGTTGCAGGAAGCGGGAGACTCCAACTCACAGAATTTGGAGGAAACAAAACGGAATATGATAGAGTCTTTGCAAAAAACCTCAACTACGGTTTCTCACACGACAATGTAAAAAAGTGGGGGACATTTGAGTAGGGACGCGGTCTACGGGAGTATTCTTTTAGCGACAGGCGTAGCTTGTGACCCCAGCGGGAGTCGGTCTGCCAGCGAAGCTTTGCAGCGACGAGTGCAATTTGTGACCCTCAGTACGGTCCATTCGAACGAATTTTATCCTTTTGGGACCATCTAAGACAAGTATATCAAAGCGAGGAGGAAGAAATATGATAGACTACTCCTCTTTGTTTAATGAGAATACTTTCTACAAATCTTTCCTTGATGATCTGAAAAAATGTAAAGAAGAGGTGATTATTGAATCTCCCTACATAACTTCCGAAAGAATGAAAATTCTTACTCCGGTATTTAAAAAGCTACTAAAAAGAAACGTCAAAATTTATGTAATTACCCGTGATCCCTCAGAACATAACGAGACTATGGAAGTTCAATCTGAAGAAGAGATAACTAAGTTTGAAACCATGGGAGTTCAGACACTTCTTTGTGTCGGAAATCATCATAGAAAGTTGGCAATACTTGATCGTAAGATCCTCTGGGAAGGAAGTCTAAACATTCTTTCACAAAATAAAAGCCGGGAAATAATGAGAAGAATTGAAGATGAAGATATGGCAATCCAAATGTTTAATTTTTTGGAGTTTGGAAAATACTTTTAAGCTATAATATAAAGAAAGGAGGAGTATGGATAAAGACAAAGTATCGAAAGAATGGCTCAAAAAACATGGGCATAAATTAAAGATAATTTACAGCTACGCTGTCGTTAATAATTTAGATATAAAGTCGGAGGAAGATGTTTTGAAAATTTTAACTATTGTTGATCCGGAAAATGCCAACAGCAAGTCTGCAAAAGTATTCTCTAAAATGCTTCAGCTTTTTGGAATGAAATTTAGAGACACATTAAAAGAGAAGGTCTAATATTACTTTTTTTTCAGAACTAATTGAAGTCCTACAACGTCAAGAATTTTGTTGATTTTAGCAATAGAAGGATTTACCTCTCCACGTTCAATCATCGCAAAGTAGGTTGTTGTCATTCCCGCTTTTTTTGCAACCTCATCTTGGGTTAGCCCTTTTTTCTCCCGAGCTTCTTTGATTTGTTTCACAAGTTCTTTATCAATATTGTCTGACATAAATATATTTACAGATTATACTACTTTTGGGGTTAATTTATGAATTTTATGGATTTCCAGTTAAAAAAGTCCTTGGGTTGACCGGTATTCCGAAAACATCAATTTGAAAATGTACATGTGGTCCTGTTGACCAACCGGTACTTCCTTCAAGACCTATCACCTGGTCTGTTGTCTTTATTTCCTCACCTGGGATTACCATTATCTTGTCCAAATGCCCGTAAATTGAAGTAATGTTGTTCCCATGGTCAATAATAATGTGTTTTCCGTATCCCCAAAATATTTCTCCGGCATAAATTACTTTACCGGGCATAAAAGCAGTAATGGGGTCACCTGTTTGGCTTTGGGGGCTTGCAATATCAATTCCAGTATGAAGCGGCTGGTAGGGAAGGTCTATTGCTCCAAACTCAAGAGTCACGACCCCATGAACAGGCCAAACCATAGGTCCGTTTACTTCTGCAATTACTTTTCCGGTTGCCGGGTCATGAATTTGGACTTTATTTGTTTGGGTATCGACGGTTGCGAGGTGGTCAGAGATAATATCAATTCCTGTTTGGGTAAGGATAATTACGGCAATAAAGGGCAATAGCGCTACACCTAGAAATGTTAATAAAACGTACTTTAATTCTCTTCTTAGAGAAAAGGCGGTAATTATAGCTTTTAGAAAAAGTGGGTTCACTTGCTTTTAATGCGCTCCGAAGGTGTAGTTGAAATTAATGGATGTTCTTTTTCGGATGCCACAACTTTTATTGCAACATGGTTTTGGTCGGCAATAATTAACGCTTCACCCCTATCACAGCCTAACAAAAACTTCTGCTCGTATTCGCTTAACTTAAATTCACGAGCTACTCCTCTTATGGTTGTTGTATCTTGCCGCATTAAAATCCTTAAAGAAGCTTGGGAAGCAATTGCTTTTCCGTATTCGCTATTTAGAAAGTCATTTGCCTGCTGGGAAATAATTGATACCCCTAAGAAGTATTTTCTTGCACGTCTAGTTAGACCTGATACAAACTTTGCACTTTCTTCGTGTTGCAAAAGCATCCATCCTTCATCAATAACTAGTAGTCTTTTTTGTAAATTGCTTTTTACTTGGTTGTATACAAAGTTTGAGATTACCATCATCATAATCTGCCTTAAAGACTCAGATAGATCTTTAATGTCAAACACAACAAGCCTGTTATCAAGTTTTATGTTTGTTTGGGAATCAAAAACCGAAGACAAAGATCCAGTGACATATTTTTCAAGCCGGGTTGCTAGTTTTCTTTCCTTCATTTGATTGAGGGTTTTATAAAGGTCTTTAAGAAGAGGATATTCCTGCTCTTTTTTAGGTCTTCCTCTATGAGGTTTTGAAGAATGTTTTGTATGTTTTCCTTTTAAAGTAAAACCGAATGACTTGTAGGTTTGGATAATTGCCTTATCAACTACTGCCTGCTCCTCAGGGGTTAGGCCGTCAACCATTAGAGAGATAAGTTCCGTTAAATCTTGAATGTGTTCTGATAAGTTTCCTTCATCGCTATACGAGCTTAGTGCAAAATCAAAAGGGTTTATTTTTTCTTTGGACTTTACAGAAAACTTTATGTATGTACCTGCTACCGAATTTGTAAGCTGTTTGTATTCGCGCTCAGGATCGATAACAATTACTTTTGTCCCCTGCATTAATTGTCTTAGTATTTCTACTTTTGCAGTATATGACTTGCCGCTACCGGACTGTGCAAAGATAATGCTATTTGCGTTATTTAAAGAAAACCTGTCAATTGTAACTAAAGAATTACTTGATTTATTAATTCCGTAAAGAATACCTGATTCCGAAACTAACTCTGATGATATAAAGGGGAAAGTCAAAGCTGCCGATGAGCTGTCTAAATTCCTTTTTTGAGCTAGTCTGTTTTCTCCCCGTGGCAGAACGGATTGCAAAGCTTCTAGCTGTTGGAAAGTTGCCGTTTTTGCGTAAAAAAGCCTGGTCGATAATACGGTTTCAAGAAGTGTTGTTATTTTATTAAGTTCAATTAAAGAGTTTGCAGTAAGAGTTACATAAATTGATATTTGGAATAACTTTTCCTGCCCTCGTTGGATTTTGTTTTTAAGCTCAATTGCGGATTCTAAGGGGTCTAAAATTTCAGAGCCGATTATTTTTCCGGTCTGCTGCATTGAGCGTTTGGTCGACTCAAGTTCGGTAATCTTTCTATTGAGTTTTGGAAGCGCAAGATAAGGGTCTATTTGCTCAATGTGGTAAGAAATATCAATGTCATGGTTAAAGTTAATAAGCATGTTAAGCCATCCGGTTGATGCTACATAGGGATAACCGGAGATAAATAGTGTTCGAATAAATTTGTTCTCCATCTGAAGGTAAGTTGACTGCTCCTCAAGTCCCGAATAAGAAATTAAATCAATCTGGTCCTGTTCGCCAAAATTAAAATTTAATGAATCTTTAATCTTTTTTGCCCTCTTTTTCTTATTGTTAAAATAATTTAGGTTAAATAGCATATTGGTTGTTAAATAAAACTTTTAAAGTTTCACTTGTTAATTCCTGTGACTTTATCTGGTCCGGATTATAAAATTTGTAAAATAATTCCAAAAGCTCAAGGTTGTTTAACGGTCTTGTTTTCATTCCTAACTTCTCAAGACCTTTTGAGACGATATCCTGGTTTAGAAGGATTTGTTCTTTAACCATCGAAAAGTCTGTTGTCTTGTCGGTTGGTCTATAGGGAATAACGATATAAAATTTACGGGATAATATCTTGTTACCGGAAACCAAGTTTTGGATAAACTCGCAGTAGTTTTTGATCTGTTCCTGATATACTTTTTCACTTTCTCCGCTTAGGTTTTTTGAGAATTCTTCCAAATACCTGTCGATATCGACTTCCCTAACCCTAATTAAAATCTGAAGAGGACTTGGAAGGGAATTTAGAAAGTTTTGGTAGTTGTCAATTAAGCTGTCTTGTT
>JAYRRJ010000109.1:0-5115 GCA_041910135.1 Candidatus Levyibacteriota bacterium | reverse complement strand
TGCTGTTAAAGTACGGGGCAAAGGAGAAAGTATTGTGTAAACATGCTCTACACTATGTTTGAGTTCAAAAACAGAAAGTAGGAAGGTTGCAAGAAGAAGGAGGCGGATAGCTAGCGCTTTTGTGTTTGTACTCATAATTAAGGGACTATGTTGCTCGCTACAAGCTTCTTACCAAATTTGTTTTCAAGCAATTGCCAAAGCTCGGTATTCCCATCATCAAAACCAAGTGCCCACATACCGACGCCCCCAAGTCCTTTAACTTTCGCAAAATCATATTTCACGGACAAAGAGCGGGCATCATCCAGGAATATCATTCTCCATCCGTCGTCTCCTTTGTACGCCTGCCATCCTACCTGAGCCGCGTCGTCCCATCCTTGCATATCGGGTGTAACGTTTTTTACTGCTGCGTACGTCGCGGCATACGCTCCTTGACGTCCGATAAAGGTTTTGTAACGTCTTCCACGGTACCAATAGTACGAGTAATACCCATAGTCCTTTTGCGCCTTAATTGCGGGTGAGGTTACGGGATAATCATACCCATACCATGGTAACCCCAAGATGAGTTTTTCCTTTGGCATCTTGCTGAGAAAATCGGTGACGGCCGTTGATATGTCATACCAATACTTCCCCTCCTTGTATCCATAGAGCGGAGCGGTGGGCATCGCATTGTCTGAACCGCTTGTAGCAAAGTCGTATGCCATCATAAAAATTCCATCGGTTGTTCGGGACAATTCGGCAATGTCATACAATTTTTCACTTCGTGCAGACGAGGCATATACGCTTACCGTGACGTAAGACCCGTCAAGTTCTGAATGAACAGCATTCGAAAGATTCGAAACGAATTGAGAGAACTTATTTCTTGTATCCGAATTTGTATCACCGACATATTCAAAATCGACATTTACTCCATCAATTCCCCGTTCGGCAACTACGGATACAATCTTGTCTACAGCTTTTTTCTGAGCGGACGGGTCGCCAAGAAATGTCGCAATTGTATTATTGTCCATTTGCGTTATCGTCAAAACAACCCGAGCACCGTTGGTATGCGCCTTCTGGAACAACTCAGTTGCCGAATCGGAGTAGAATTTGGTGTATCCGGGAGAGATGGTATCTAATGTACCGTCAGGATTGACGCCGACGCCAAAATAAGCAAGGGTAGTTAGTACCCTGAAATCAACATTCTCCATTTTATTGAGAGTCCAGTACGGCGCGAATCCGAACACTTCATATTTATTTTTTAATTTGTTGTGGTCAAGAGATGATAGCTTTTTGTTGGTTTCAAACATATCTTTAATTACATAGGAAGGAGCCAATTGATTGAACGCAAAAATGCATGCAAATTGCAGACATAGCAGTCCGGTAAAGACGCGGGCAAAGAGAGCCGCTTTTTGGGCATGAGTAAGCGCAGTAATATATTTTTGCAATGAAAAAAACATGAATGTGTGTGGCCGATTTCTTTAGTACTATAAGGCTCTTCTCCGACCCTTGAAGATGTAATTAATTCGTAAGAAAGATGTGAATAATTGGTGAGGAAACGTCAGGAGTTTAGCAAAAACGAATTGCTATGTCAACTTTTTGAATGTAAGAAAATAATTTTGTAAATCATAAAATGAAATTGAAAAGGCTAAGATAAAGCTAAAACAAGACGTAAGAAAAAATACTATACCCCTCTTAGGGGGTTACTCAGTGGTGCGGTAGAAAATCAATATCTGCGTCCCCTGGAAGCCGGAACCGGTAAGTATGCCGGTCGCTTTGGAGTGAAGAGTTCTATAAGTTTTGCTATGAATTTTTTCAAGATGTACACCTCCTTTCAAGGATTTGCATGAAGATGAATTCGAAGAATGGAATTTATCCACTATAGCAAACCACGCCATCTATTACAAGTTTATATACAAATTCTTACACGGAGTGAGCGTAGCGAACGTAGTGAATCATGGCTTCCTTGTTCTTTTTATTTTTTGAGGAAAAATGAAAATCCTCTCAATAAATGCCGTGATTACAATTCGAGTGTAGCGAGAATTGCAAGCTCTGCTTATATGGAGCGAGTGTAACGAGCGCAATGAAGCTTTGCTTCCTTGTTCTTTGCATTTTCTTTAGAAAGTGCAAACTATAACTAATCAAGGCAATGCTTACACGTGGTGAGCGTAGCGAACGTAGTGAAGCGCAAAAACATTCTATTCTCGTGAGTACAATCCAACAAGTTCTGCCTCCGCCAGAATATGGTTCTTCATTGCATGCTTAATTTCATCAAGCCGTACATCTTCTGTTAAGTCAAGCACTGTATCCAATGCATAGAGTCTAAAATAATACCTGTGAGTCCCGGAAGGAGGACAAGCGCCGCCATATCCCGTCTTCCCGAAATCCGTCATAGCTTCGGTAGCGCGCGGCGGAACACTGTCTTCGTCAATGTGCGTTACTTCGGGAGGAATATTGAACACCACCCAATGAACCCATGTTTTTCCCGGGGCGTCAGGGTCTTCGACAATTAGTGTCAGGCTACGTGCATCATCCGGAACATTCTCAAATACTAAAGGAGGATTAACATCTTCCCCATCGCAGGTATAAGCAGAGGGGATTCTTTCCCGCTCAGAAAAAGCCGGACTTTTAATAATCAACTGTTTCATTTTATCGCTTCTTTTGACCGATTTTTAACTAGTACTTCTTTATATATAATACCAGAATAGAAAAAAGCCAAAACAATTACAAGGGCAAGGAAGACTATGAAAAAAGCCAATTTCCCAAACATAAATAGCAACATATCTTAGAATATTTATCTTAGTCTATATATTAGAAGTAATCTGAGCCTTTGCTTTCAGCTATAATAAGCTCATGAGTAACGAATGGAAGATTGAGATTTATGAAACTACAAAGGAAGAAAAACCTGTTGAGGATTTCTTTGATTCTTTAGATAAGAAAACCAACTTAAAGATTGTTCGTGCTTTTCAACTTTTGGAAACATTTGGAATCGAAGGTGGTTACCCTCATATCAAAAAGTTAACAGATACTAATATTTGGGAGTATCGAATTTTAGGTTCAGACAGCATTAGAATCTTTTATGTTACTTTAACAGGTAAGGTATTTCTTGTTTTACATGGATTTAAAAAGAAAAAACAGAAAACTCCTACCAAGGAAATTAAGATTGCTAAGGAGCGATTACAAGAATACACATTGAGGAAATTAAAAAAGTAATCATTGACAGTATCGCAAATTTGCGATACTATTACCCTATGACTAACTGGGATGTTTACAAACAAAAATTACTAAAAGATCCTGAATTTAAAAAACTCTATGAGGATTCGCAGCCTGAGTTTGAAATTGCTAAGGCCATTATCCACGCCAGAATTGAGAATAAAATTACACAAAAAGAACTGGCAAAAAGAATAAATACTACTCAGTCTGTTATTTCTCGTCTAGAGCAAGGAAGAACAAGTCCTTCAATCGCTTTGCTTAAAAAAGTTGCAACAGCCCTCAACACTACTCTTCAGGTTCAGTTTAAGTAATTTACTTTAATCGATTCTCGGTATTTTATTCTAAGATTGGTCGCTATAAATTCATGGACACAAAACAATAATTTTGGTAGAATATTGAACTAGAATAATTTGGGCTTGTGGTGAAATTGGTATACACGCAGTCTTGAGGTGGCTGTGCCGTAAGGTGTGGAGGTTCGAGTCCTCTCAAGCCCACAACATTGTTGGCGCTAGAAGATGAGGGCGATTACTTTCGCAAGAAAGATGAGCTCGAAAGGGTGATTACTTTTTTAACCAAAAAGGCAAGAGCCCTACTTTTGAAAGTTTACTTGCAATTGCAGGGCGATTAGCTCAGCTGGTAGAGCGCTTCATTTACACTGAAGATGTCAGGGGTTCGAATCCTCTATCGCCCACACAACCAACTTACATTAAATCTTTGCCAAGATTGCCAAGTTGGTCAAGGCGCGTGTCTGAAGAACACGTTATCCGGGTTCGATTCCTGGTCTTGGCACAATAATAAAATTTTTTGCGGCGGTAAGCAAAGCTTGCCACCGCTTACTACGCTCGCGGCGGTAGTTCAGTGGTAGAACGCTTCCTTGCCAAGGAAGAGGTCGCCAGTTCAAGTCTGGTTCGCCGCTCATTTTTGCTACAATAGAACTCATGGGATTTCTCACTCCACTGTTAACCATAATCGGACTTGCGGTTTTTGAAATCGTTACAAGCATTGATAATGCCATTATCAATGCGAATGTTCTCTCTACGATGAGCCAAAAAGCGCGGAAATGGTTCTTGTTTTGGGGCATACTTTTTGCCGTTTTTGTTATTAGAGGAATTTTGCCTTTTCTTATTATTTATCTGACAAACCCTTCCCATTCTTTCTGGCAAGTACTGGGCACTACATTTAACGGGTCTTCGGAATCTGCACATATAATTGAGCAGTCTTCGCGTGTTCTTCTTATTGGTGGAGGGGTATTTTTGGTCTTTTTATTTCTGCATTGGGCTTTTCTTGAAGCCAAGAGTTTTGCATTCCGCTTTGAAAAACAATTGGAGTCTCAGGGGGTGTGGTTTTATGCGGTAGTGTCAATTCTTTTGACTGTTATTGTGTGGGCAAGTGTTGGAATCAATCCGACACTTGCAATTGGTGCGGTTGTAGGTTCAACCGGATTTTTCATCATCCACGGGGTAAGAGAGCAGGCGGAAAAACAGGAAAAGGCCCTTATACGTTCCTCAGGGGCCATGTCCGATGTAAGCAAAATCATCTATCTTGAGATTTTAGATGCCACTTTTTCCATTGATGGGGTAGTCGGAGCCTTCGCATTCACCTTTTCAGTTCTTTTAATCCTTATTGGAAATGGAATTGGTGCTTTTGTTCTGCGTCAACTGACTGTAGGCAATATAAACCGTATAAAACAGTATATATTCCTCAAGAACGGTGCGATGTATTCCATAGCAATCCTCGGAAGTATAATGCTTTTGGATGGATTTGGATACAAAATTCCAAATTGGATTTCTCCCTTAACAACTTTGCTTATAATCTTTTATTTTTTCTACCGTTCAAGAAGCACTAAGCCCACGCACCGATAACTCCTCCCGCAATAAGAAGAAATACTAAATAGTACCCGTTTTCGATAGAGAAAAGATCCCAAGA
>JAYRRJ010000108.1:0-4081 GCA_041910135.1 Candidatus Levyibacteriota bacterium | reverse complement strand
GGCGTTTGATAAATCACTCAACTTTATTATGTCTTATTCCGGAAATACGGAGGAGACTATTGAGTCATTTGAAGAAGCTCTTAAAAATAAGTTGCCCTGCGTGGGGGTAGCAAGTGGCGGAAAAATTGAGGAAATGTGCAAGGAGAACAACATTCCATTTATCAAGCTTCCTATTCCTTTCGAAAATTTCCAGCCTCGTCTGGGAACAGGGTACTTTTTTGGCGCAATGATCCAAACACTTATAAATCACAATTTGATTCCCGATACGAAAAACGAAATCCTGGAGGCAGCTGCTAAGCTAAAGGAAAATATTGCCCAGTTTGAAGCGAAAGGGAAAGAATTGGCGGAAAAAATTAACGGGAAGACACCTGTTATTTATACGTCAACACGTTTTAAACCTGTTGCGATGATTTGGAAAATCATGATAAACGAAAACGGTAAGACCCCGGCGTTCTGGAATTTTTTCCCTGAACTTAATCACAACGAGGCAAATGGATTTGTAAGTCCCCAAGGGAATTTTATTGCCGTTATGCTTCGTGACCCGGAAGATCATCCAAGAAATTACAAGAGATTCGAGGTTACCGCTGCTATTCTTAAAGAATACGGAACAGATTCAATAATACTGGACTACAGCGAAGGGACAATATTCTATAAGATGTTTTCGTCGCTGCTTACCGGTGGTTTTAATTCATATTATTTGGCCCTCGGGTATGGGAACGATCCGACTCCGGTTGAGTTAGTTGAGAAATTTAAAAAACTTCTTGCCTAACTTCTTGCTTTTTTTCGTACTTTCTTCCACAATGAATGTATATGGTCCTGCCTATAGATTATGTTGTGGAGAACGGGTTGCTTGAATTTGAGGACAGATATATTGTTGGTGTTGATCTTGCATCTCTAGGGGAATTTTCAAAAAACAAAGGCTTGATTTTGCCGCGGGTAATTCTCACACCGTATTCCTTCAAGCATTTTCTGGATGAGGGTAATCTTAAAACCCAAATCAAACACCTATTGGGTAGCATTAACCATGAGCATCATAGCTCACTCTCTCAAATTTCTTCCTATATAACCAACCTGATAGTAAATGGTAAATTACCTTCGGATATTTCAAAAGCGTTACTAAAGAGCATTGATAGCGGTAAAGAGTATTGTGTCGAAGCGTATTATTTCCGGGGACGAAATTATCTTGGATACTCAAAGTCACAACCGTTAAAGGGAGAAGCTGTGGTTGCAAATGAAGTGCGGATGTTGTGGGCAAATCTTTTTTCGCAAGAACATCTGAAAAAACACACTATAGACTACGATAACCACCATGAGTTTTCAGTTTGTCTTGCGATTGCTCCAAATCTTAAATTTGAGCTTGAGGGTATTGTTAAGACATTTGGAGCAAAGAAGGGTGAATATGAAATTGAGGCGCGTTCTCACGTACTGCTTACCTATCACAAACATTCAAAAACTTTTGTTAAGGGTCACGTTTTTCCGGGCGGGAAAAAAGACGCACTAAGTGTCTTTGAGATAAAAAAACTTCTTGATTACGCCAAAATTTCGGAAAAAGCTTTTTTATTGCCACAGGAACTATCGTGGGGAAAAGCAGGTGACAAAATATATGTGACAAAAATTACACACGAAAGCTCCTACGTCGAGCATACGAATACCTACGATTTTCTTGCAAAAAGCATGACAGTAACCCCGGGCATTACTATCGGAAGATTGAATGTTGTGGATGAAAAAGAAAAGTCAATTTCTATCTCTCACGATGAGATTGTACTGTTAAAGTCGCTTGATAAAGCTATGATTAATACCATTAAGAAGGCGAAGGGTATTATTGTTGAGTCGGACCCACACCCCGAGATAGTCGCAATTTTAAAGAGCGTCGGGATACCGACCGTAATTAGAAAAAGAGAACGGCTATTGTATTCATCGGGCGACATTATTACCCTGAATGCAACAACCGGTGAGATAAAAAGGGGAAGCATGTTGGTGAGTTAATATGTCAAAAATAGATAGCATTACAGCCCGGGAAATATTTGATACACATGGAAATCCTACCATCGAAACGATGGTTTCTTTAGATGACGGAACGACTGCCCGCTCGTCGGTTCCGACCGGAATAATGAAGGGTACGTATGAGGCATTACAGCTCCGGGATGGTGAAAACGACAGACTTTTTGGGCAAGGAGTATTAAAGGCGGTCGATGCGGTCAACACGGTAATTGCACCAAAACTTATTGGCATGGAGGCTGTTGAGCAACAAAAAATCGACAAGCTCATGATAGAGCTTGACGGTACCCAAAATAAGATGAAACTTGGGGGAAACAGTATCTTATCGGTTTCCCAAGCTGTCTGCAAAGCCGCCGCGAAAAGCTCCCTCTTGCCACTCGTTTTATATATCCGACAATTCATCGCCCGTGAGAAAACCGAACATAGGATTCCGACTCCGATGTTCAATATCATTGAGGGAGGGAAGCACGCAGAGAACACCCTTAACTACCAGGAATTTCTTGTTATTCCAGCCACTTCCCATACGCTACAGGAGTCTTTGGAAATAGGAGTCACCATTTACAAAACTCTACGCGGGTATCTGAAGGACAATAATCAGTCTGTTCTTTGTGCCGACGAGGGAGGTTTCGCTCCGTCATATACGACCAATGCCGATGCATTCAAGACAATCAAAACGGTTATCAGCACTACCAAATTCGAGTTTTTGAAAGATGTTTTCATGGGGGTAGATATTGCCGCAAACGCTTTCTTGTCAAATAAAAAGTATGTCATAAAAGACAAAAACGGGCAACTTGATCAAGATGATTTGATAGAAATATATCAGGGATTGGTGAATGACTATTCTCTTGTATATTTTGAAGACCCGTTTGCAGAGGACGATTGGGAGGGATGGAAAAAAATGTACTCAAGTTTTGCCTCAAAAGCACTTATCAGCGGGGATGACATTACAAGCACCAATCCTTACAGGCTCCAATCTGCTCTTAACAATAATGTTTTGAACGCTCTGGTCGTCAAGCCCAACCAAATCGGTACGGTGACTGAAGCCTTAGCGGTTGCCGAAATTGCCAGATTCAAACAGTTGAAAATAATTGTAAGTTCAAGAAGCGGAGAAACGGAAGATAACTTCATCGCTGACTTTGCCGTCGCTGTTGACGCCGATTATGTGAAGTTTGGTGCCCCTGCACGGGAGAGGGTAACGAAATACAACAGGCTTCTTGCCATAGAGCAGGAATTGAAAAAAAGCAAGTTATAATGTGCGCGTTGAAAAGAGAAGAACGAATTCTCCTTTTGGCTGCTTTTTCTCGTATTCACCAATAAGTTTGGTTGCCGCACCTGAGTGAATTTCTTCGTGAACCTTGGTAAGTTCGCGGGCAACGGTTACTTCTATGTCTCCATATATCTCTTTTATCAACTCCAGTGTCTCACGTATTCTGTGGGGCGATTCATACAGTACGACCGTTGTCTCAAGGTCTTTCACCGATTCTAAATTTCTTACAGCCTTAGACCTGGTTTTGGGGAGAAATCCGAGGAAGTAAAACTTATCGGTTGGAAGGCCGGAGGCTGAAAGGGCAGTAATAACGGCTGAGGGGCCAGGGATAGGAATGACCGTAATGCCTCGCTTGCGTGCTTCCGAAACCAAACGGTATCCGGGGTCAGAAATGAGTGGAGTTCCCGCGTCGGAAACAAGCGCAACGTTGACGGTCTTAAGAAGGCTCAAGGCTTCGTACAAAACATTTTCTTCGTTGAATTCATTAAGGGGTATAAGGTGCGTTGTTTTTATTTCATATCTCTCAAACAATTTCTTTGTTTGTCTCGTATCTTCACAAAGGACCGCGCCGACGGAATTAAGCGTAAGTAATGCGCGGGAAGTTATGTCTTGCATGTTGCCGATTGGAGTTGCTACAATGTACAAATTGCTCATATGTTGGAAGTTATTTCACATTTTATCATAAGCTTCATTCAGAGCACCTCTTACATAGGTATTTTTGTCCTTATGGGACTTGAGTCGGTTCTCATACCTATTCCCTCAGAGATTACCATGCCTTTTTCCGGCTTTCTTGCTTCTCAAGGGATTTTAAATGTT
>JAYRRJ010000107.1:0-31732 GCA_041910135.1 Candidatus Levyibacteriota bacterium | reverse complement strand
TAATATCATACAGTATTTTTTGTCTCGCCCGGTCGTAGTATATGGCAATAAGAAATTTTTTCGTTTCCTCAAGTTCTTCTTTCGTTTGAATAACATTTTGAAGAATAAGAGAAATAATAACAATCTGTACTTTCTGCGGAATTATTTCTTCATACGGTTGGCTGAAGAATTTATTTATCAACTCCCCAAGACGCAGGTTCTTTTTTACATCATCCGTTAACTCTTGCCCGAAATGGGAGATATTTTGGAGCCTGTTGTACTCGGTAAGAAACGCGGTAAGGTCTTTATTAATGTCCCGAGACAACTTGTCCAATGTCTGTCTTCCGACCCTTGTAACCGAAAGTGGAATGTTTACGGCCGGGCGCATGCCTTGATAATAGATATTCGCGTCAAGATAAATGTGTCCATCGGTAATTCCCATAACATTGGTGGAGATATATCCGGTAAAATCACCTTCAATAATTTCAATAACCGGAAGACATGTTATTGCGACCTCTCCCGTTTTTGGGTGCTTGAAATTTCCGGCCCTCTCAAGCAATTTGGAATGGGCATAAAAAATATCTCCCGGATACGAATCACGCCCCGGGAATCGGCGTGCCAGAAGAGACAATTCGCGGTAAAATTTTGCGTGATTTGAAAGGTCGTCGAGGACAACTATCGTATTTATTCCCTGGTCCCTAAAATATTCCGCAATTGTCATCGCAGCATAGGGAGTCTGATAAATAAGGGTGGGCGAGTCATACGAGCTTGTAGCAACAATGATAATTTTATCCATGATTTTTTCCTCCTCGAAAAATTCCTGAAGTCTTTTAATATCACTTTTCTTTTTTGCAATTGCCCCATATATAACAACGTTTCCTTCGAAAATTTGGCTCTTTATCGTGGTCATAAGAACCGATGTCTTCCCCGTCTTTCTATCTCCGATAATAAGCTCCCGCTGACCACGGCCCAAAGGCACGAGAAGATCGATGAGAGAAATGCCCGTGACCAAATGTTTCGTAATCTTTTGCCTTCCTGAGATTCCTATTGGTTTTGCATCCATGTCTCGGGATGCAGCAGGCTTGGTGTATTTAACAGAAGGGTCGAGAGGCTCCCCGAGGGGATTTATGGTGTGCCCCAAAAGCTCGTTTCCGACAGGTACCGCAAGAATTTGCCCGGTACGCGTCACCATGGTGCCAACCCTGACGGGTTCATGCGAAAAAACCCTGGCCTCAATCTTGCCTCTGTTAATGGTGAACACCTCTGCTTTTTGTCCGGTCTCAAATAGTATAACCTCGTGAGTTTTTACTTTTGGCAAGCCTTCAATAAAAACAATAGGATGACTTACCTGATAGACTATACCGTATTCACCGGCTTTCTGTAAAAGTGTCTGAAATTCATTATTCATGACGAGCTGACTGCCTTGGAAAGCGCCGTTTTGTTTTGTTCACCGGACCCAACCAAGCCGTTCATAACCGAAATTTCGTTTGCCGCGGTAAAGAAAGCCGAACGGATAGAAAAATCCAAATATTTTCCGTTTGAGTATATAGCAGCACCCCCGATAAGCCCTTTATCAACCGAAATATCAAAAAGAACCTGTTTTTTTGTATTAAGCACGAACCAAGCGGATAACGACCGGAGAATTGCTTCATTCGGTTCAAAAGCGAGAATGATTGAAAGAACGGACAGAGAGGATATTTTTTGCTGAATTTTTTCTATAAACTCCTTAATTGCAAGTCTGGACTCGGGATTTACGTTATTATTACGAAGAAGTGTCATGAATGTATCTTTTTTCTTAATACCAAAGTGTTCAAGTAAAGCGCTCTCGGGATTAAAATTGGTCTCAAAAAGCTTTTTTCCAATTTCAGCTAACCTAAAGGAAAAATCATCCGCCTGAGCTTTGGTGTGAAATAGATCTGACAAATCAATTGTTTCCATATTCCATAATCCTCAAATTTAAGGATTTCAGTCAAATACTCCTTCCTTTTTTGCTTTTTCAAGAGATTGGATTACGAGGTTTTGATGATCTTCTAGGCTCAAGGATTTATTCAGAACTTCCTGAGCTACTCGTTGCACAATTATGCTTGCAGCCTGGTCAATCCTATGAATTTTTGACAATTTATAACTTTCCATCTCTTTTTCCAAATTTGAAAGAAGGGTGGTTCTAAACTCTTTTATTTGCTGTTGGAGGGACAACTCAAGCTGGTTTGTAACATTCTGAAACCCGGTTAAAGAAACAGAAGTTATTTGACGCAATGATGCCTGATAATTGGAAGCCGCCTCGTTTCCGGAGTTGAATGCTTCCTTGTGAACATCGTTAATAATTTTTTGGAGGTTTTGTTCAAGTGCAATTTTTGAGTTGGAGCCTGTGTTTTGCACCTCAACAACCATTTTTTGCAAAGCCGCATCGAGTGTGGCTTTTGTTGACTGGGTTATAAATTGAGTACCGGCGAGAATTTGATTTGCTTGATGTGTTGCAACTTGCATCATTTGGTTTGATTGAGACACGGCGTTATCAATTATTTGCCGCTCTGTTGTTCTGCTTTGTTCGACAACAGCTTGGTAATCATGTTCAATTTTTCCTTCTTTTCTATTAGCATCGCGTTCCTTCTTCCTGACACCCAATACGTACACTGCAACGAAAACTATGACCGAGAGGTCAAACACTACAGTTATAACCTGAAAGAGCAGGGCAGGCATATACATATATAGTAGGGGAATTTTTGGCAAATGTGAAGGGGCAAGAAACTAATTTGAAGCTGACAAGCCTGTAGTAAGTCATGCTCTTAAAAAGTTTTCATCCCATAACATTTGCCATTACAAACGAAGTATTAAAAAAGCAACAACAAGGCCCGCTGCCGCTATAGCAACAACAATTGTAACGTTGAAGATAATCCCCAAATGAATTATCCGGCTTGCTGCCGGATTGCGTCCCAACGCTTCCACGCCTTTTGCTGCTGCCCGTCCAAAGCTTAGGAAGGCAAGAATCATCGAACCCAGCACAACGAGCCCCGCCATTATGTATTTGAAAACAGGATTCGGACCTTCTTTTGTTGGCAGCAAAACCAGCTTAAAAACGTCGGAAAGCGTACCTGGAAATGTTGGTTTTGAATTAAAGTAATGCAGGTCAAGGTTGACCGCAATCTTATCTATTTTTTTCTTATCGGTATTTGAGTAATCTTCCATCGCGCTTCCCAAAACAAACCCTTCCTTGGTGGCCTTCACTGCAACGCCGGGAATTGTTGAGGATGTAAGAAGATCTCCCTTCTTAATATTTCCATCTCTCGAAGAAACGAGCACATAAACCGCGCCGGTGGAAATAACCGGAACCTGATTTGCGTCGTTTTTGGTACTAAAAATTATTGCTGCGTCTCGCGACACCACACCGAGCGTCTGTGAATCGTAAGGAATAACAGTTTGTACCGCTCCTTTCGAACCGGAAGAAAGGATGCTCCCATCCGGCACGTCCTTCTTGGCGACTTCCACCATATGGGCTACACCTAAAGTCGCAGCGCCATCCACTTCTTGACGCGGAGTTGGGGACTGAGCATAAAGAGAAGGTAACGGAAGAAAAAATAAGAGTAGAAATAGAACGACTACAGCCTTTCGTAACATACTATTACTATAGCAAATTAACTGTTTTGAAGCGAGCAAAAAAGACTAGGCGCGGAATCTTTCAAGAGAATCAAGGACAGAGGTAAGACCCATTGTCGCAAGACAAACAACTTTGTCTCCTCCTCCATAGTACAGAAAAACAGTATTGTTCAGAACAACTGCCCCGCAAGAAAATACAATGTTTGCTACTTGGCCTTCTTTCTCGTATTGCATTTGCGGCTCAAGCAATGGGTGGGTGCTTCGCATGAGAATAATTCTCGGGTCATCAAAATCTAAAAGCATTGCCCCTATTTTGTAAACAAATCCCGGATTTGAAACAGCATGATAGAAAAGAAGCCAACCGCGGGGGGTTTCGATAGGCGGAGAAGCAATGCCAATTTTTACATTATCCCAAAAATCAGGCCTCGCCTGCGCCATAATCCCTCCGGTCAAATATTTCTCTCGTGGAAAATTTAAATCCCTCAGGCTATCAAGCCAAATAACATTTCCGAGCCTGTGAAAGGCTACGAGACCCGCACCTTTTGCTTTTTCAATAATGCAGCAGTCTTTGTCATCTACACCGGGCGGTGAGATTAATTTGGGCATTGTCCAATTCCATTTTTTATCCAAAAAATCTGAAACGGATATCGATGAAAGAGCAACTCGGGGCGGATTTGACCCGTCATAAGCGGTATACGTTAGGTAAAGCCTCCCGTTTATTTTTGTTATTCGTGCGTCCTCGCATCCCGAATTCCAACCGGGCGTCGTCATCATCTCAAATGGTGCTCGGGGAATATATGCCGGCTCGCTTGAGAAGTCGGAGAACGTAAATCCGTCATCACTTGAAGCATAGCCAAAAGTCGAAACCTTATTTTCGCCTTGGGCACGATAGAGGAGATGCACCTTTCCTTCCAAAAAAATAGCGGCAGGATTAAATGTTGCAAATGATTTCCATGACACATCCGGGTCGGGCGAAATGAGAGGGTTTTTTTCAAAGCGAACGAATATTTCGCTTTTTACTTTACCCCCTACATCAATGGCTTCTACCGTGTTTTCCTCTGAAGGATTCTCCTGTTTTATGCCCAAGAAATCAAACATCCCCATACTTTAAGTGAACCCCATTGAGGGTGTATCTGTCAAGGAGTTGGAGTAGGTGTCGGACTTTCAGTTGGAGTGGGAGTAGGTGTCGGATTATTATTGTTATTGTCGTAATGATAATTAGACTTTTCCGTTGGTCTTTTGTATTTTCCATCGTCTTTATAGTGTTCTCCAACCCACGCGTCAATTGCCTCCTGCCATCTATTTTTTCCATCTGTTGAAACAGGGTCATCCTCAATGAAATTAATTACATCCATAGTGTCATAATCATTTCTTGACATCTCTTCGTCTGAAGCAAGTTTCCCCCCATCATGCCTTGACATCTTGAGTGTCTTATAGACAGGCGACTTGGTTGTAGGCTCGGTTCCTTTTACAAAATATTCAACGCGAGTTGACTGACCGTCAATTGGAAGTCCGCCGGAGAATGCATCGATTTGTTTGTCAATGACATTGTCAGGTTTTTGAAATTCCTCTTTCGGGGTTCCTTTCAAAACCCTGCTCATAACCTTATTCCATATAGGAGACGCTCCCGTAATACCGGATGCAATCCTCGGGTCGAGTGGAGTGTTATCATTGTTTCCCACCCATACGCCCACAGCATACGAGGGAGTATATCCGATAGTCCAGTTGTCGCGTTTTTGGTCGGTTGTTCCTGTCTTAACCGCAACGGTTCTACCCGGCACAACAAGCCACGAACTTGAGCCAAATGCGTCCGCTCTTGCATTATTGTCAAGCAAAATATGAGAAATTAAAAATGAAACTTCCTTCGAGAGGATCTGCTGCTCACCTTTGTCTTGATGTTTGTATAATACTTTCCCATGTGTATCGTCTACCTCCTCAATACCGAACGTTTCTTTCTTTTGTCCTGCCCTGGCAAAAACCGAATATGCTGAGGTTATCTGAACCAAAGAAGCTTCTCGTCCTCCAAGAACCAGAGACAGTCCGACATTCTTTAAGTGATCATTCGTTGGCTCCCAATTTGAAATTCCCATGTCATATGCTTTTTGCATGACAGGTTTAACACCTACCCTGGCAAGCATTTTAACAGCCGGAACGTTGAGCGAATTTCCTAAAGCAAACCGTAATTGTACAGGCCCCCGGTATTTTCCATCGTAGTTTACGGGTGTGTAGACATTATTGTTCCCTGTCCCGTCATTGACCGGAAAGTCAGTTTTTACATCCATGACAAGTGTAGCGGGAGTGTAACCTTTTTCAAAGGCAGTGGCATACATAATGGGCTTGAGAGACGAACCCGGTTGACGAAGAGAGGTGGCTGCGTTGAATTGACCATCAATGTCTTCATTAAAATAATCTCGGCTTCCTATCATTGCCAGAATACCTCCGGTCTTAACATTCAAAACCATAACGGCTGCATTTTTTACTTTGTAATTTTTGAAGTTCTCAAATTCTTTGCTGACGATATCCTCGGCATCGCTTTGGATGTCCGAATCAAGGGTAGTCTTAATGGTAAGATTCCCATTGTTTACGTAATTTTCTCCGAACATATCTGCTACCTGTTGCCTAACGTACATCACAAAATGGGGAGCTTTTATCGCTTCTGTGCGGCGCTCTTTGAAAGTGAATTCTTTAATAGTCTTAAGGCTTTCATCAACTTGTTTTTGAGAGATATATCCTTCGCTTTTCATCCTATTCAAGACATCCTCAGAACGGCCGATGTATGTCTTATCCGGATTAGAATAAGGTGAATAATACGTCGGCAGCTGCGGAAGACCTGCAAGAAATGCGCTTTCGGCAAGAGTCAAATCTTTTGCGTGCTTGTTGAAGTACAAGTTACTCGCCGCTTCAATTCCAACAGCGGTTCCTCCGTAAGGAATGTTGTTTAGATACATCTCAAGTATCTGATCTTTTGAATACCTGCTATCGACCTGGACTGCAAGTATCAATTCTTTCAACTTACGGGTAATACTTCTTTCAGAAGTGAGAAGTGCAATTTTTACTAACTGCTGTGTAATAGTAGAGCCTCCCGTAGCACGCTTTCTAAAAAGCGGGTCGAGAATTACTCCTCGAAACATTCCCGTCAACGAAAAACCTTTATTGCGGTAAAAGTCTTTATCCTCAGTGGCAATAGTGCCGTTTCTTAAATTTTGGGGAATTTGATCCAGAGGAACATAAATACGGTTGTAATCCTTATAAAAAGAGTAAAGGAGCTTCCCGTTCTTGTCAAGAATACGGGTCGAATCCTTTATGTTGCCGTTAGCAAGCCTTCCGGGTGTCGGCAAATCACGGCTCACCCACAGAACATATAAAAACCCCAAGACAATAATACCAATAAGCCCGAAGAATGCGAATTTCGCAAGCCGTGCTTCTAAAAAAGCTGCCTTGGTGGAAAAGAATGAAGACCGTCGTCTTTGAGACGTCCTTCTAAGCCTGCTGTAATACATATTGAGAAATGCGGTATGGCATTTATTGTACCATTTTTCACTTACCGATGTACTTTCTGAGCACTTCAACGCGTTCCGTTTTGAAGATATACCGCCGTAGCGCCGTATGGATGGGGGAGGGAAGAGCATCAAGAGAAAACCAACCCAATTCGTCTATTTTGTGAGGCTCATTGTTTTTGACTTTTTTGGGGTCAACAAGAACGATGTGGGGTATCGCAAGCCAGTGCGTCTTCACCCCGTTTTGTACCCTAATAACGGAATGTGGAGGAACTTGTGCCAAAATTATTCCATTGCATCCATATTCCTCTTTTACTTCCCGTAGTGCACCTTTCTCAACATCCTCTCCAAAATCTAATTGTCCGGCACCCGTATCCCACCTGCCTTTTTCGTCACGGCAATTCTTACTTCTTTTGTGCATCAAAAGATGCCCATGACCGTCAACACAGTAGAAGGGGGTAGTGATGCCAATAAAATCAATGCCCGGTTTTCCCATGATTTTTGCTAGTATAGCAGACGGAAGTTGAACTAAAAACCTTGACACTCTATAATCAATTTATGGATGAAATAGAAAAACTTTTGAAAAGAGGGGTAGACAAGATTTATCCTTCTTATGAAGAGCTTGAAAAAGTGCTTCGTTCAGGAAAAAAACTAAGGCTCTATCAAGGGTTTGACCCAACAGGAAACCAACTTCACATTGGGCATATGATAGGTTTAAGAAAACTGTCTCAATGGCAAGCTCTAGGACATGAAGTTATATTTTTAATCGGGAATTTCACTGCAATGGTTGGTGACCCTTCAGGGAAAACAACAGCAAGGAAAATGCTTGACGAAAATACTGTAGCAGATAACGCAAATTCATATATCGAACAGGCAGGAAGGATCTTAAAATTTGAAGGAGAAAACCCGGTAAAAGTACTTTACAATGGAGACTGGCTCAAAAACATGTCTGCGATTGATTTTTTCCGGGTAGCAGGCCTTCTCTCTGTTAACCAGGTAATTGAAAGAGATTTATTCCAGGTTCGCCAAAAAGAGGGAAATGATATTTATATTAACGAATTCTTATATCCAGTTATGCAAGCTTATGATTCCATACATATGAATGTTGATTTAGAAATTGGCGGTACCGATCAAATGTTTAACATGATGATGGGAAGAAAACTGATGCGTAACATGCTTAAAAAAGATAAATTTGTCATGACTACACCTCTTCTTACGGATTCTGAAGGGCGAAAAATTGGAAAATCAGAAGGGAATGTTATCGGACTTACCGACAAACCCGAAAACCTCTATGGCAAAATAATGAGTCTTTCTGACGATGTCATTGTCAAAGCCATGGAGTATCTTACGGATATTCCGCTTGATGAAATTAAGGAAATTGAAGCAAAGCTTAAGGACGGAGAAAATCCTATTATATATAAGAAGAAGCTTTCCTACGAAATAGTAAAACAACTCAATTCCGAAAAGGAAGCCCAGCTTGCGCAAGAAGCTTTTCAAAGCGTTGTCCAGCATAAAGAGATTCCAAAAGACATACCTATCTATGAGTTTCCCGTAGGAGCGACTGCTTCAGGAACAGCTACTGCAAGCAATCTTGTTGATTCGGCATCAGAATGGAAGCGATTGGTTAATCAAGGTGCAGTTTCGGTCAATGGTATAAAAATCGAAAACCCTTTTGTTAAAAACAGTGAGTTGCCTGACAATGGAATACTGAAGATTGGAAACCGAAATTATGCTAGAATAAAAAAGAAATAATGGAGGAAATTCGTAAAAGAAAATGGATAATGAAAGCTGTTGTCATCATCGCAACCTTAGCGATGATTGCAACCGTCATTTTGCCGTATATACTTCAATAGATGGACCTAAATACTCCGATAGGAGAGGCGGGGCTTGTGTATCGCCTGAAAAATTCCGCTCTTCAAAGACTTAACATATTTACAATTGAAGATTTACTCTTTCATTTACCCTTTCGCTACGAGGATTTTACAAATAGCGTCAGCATACGGAATATAAAAATTGGAGAGACCTCGGTTGTGAGGGGAACAGTAATTGACATTAAGAACGAATACACGAGGCGCCGTTTTGTTCTTCAAAAAGCAACTATCACAGACGGTACCGGAACACTTACCGCAACATGGTTCAACCAATCGTATATTACCCGAATTATCCACCCGGGCGATGAGGTGGGGCTGGTTGGAAAACTTGAGTTTTTTGGAAAAAAACCATCATTTCAAATAAAAGAATATGAAGTACTTTCCCAGTCAAACGGTATTCATACAACGGGCCTTGTTCCTATATATAATGAGACCCGGGGACTTTCCTCAAAATGGCTCAGAAACCGCATCTTCGATTTACTTTCAAAAAATAAAGAATATATTTCAGAATTTCTCCCCGAAAAGGAACTTGCAAAACTACATTACAAAACGTTATACGAATCTCTTTATGCATGCCATTTTCCCCAAAACGTTGAAGAAGCAGAGAATGCCCGCAATAGACTTTCTTTTGATGAATTATTATTGTCCCATTTGGCTGCCATCAAAAGACGGGATGAGTGGAACCACAAAAACCGGGGCATTCCTTTCAGAATATCCGAATTTGACAACAAGCTCAACGAACTCGTAACGTCACTCCCATTTACTCTTACACCCGGTCAACTGCAGGCAATAAAAGACATTGAAAATGATTTATCAAAGGAAGTTCCGATGAACAGGCTTTTGGAGGGGGATGTCGGAAGTGGAAAAACGGTTGTGGCTGCAATTGCGATGTACATAACGCATCTCAACGGCTATCAGTCGGTCCTTATGGCTCCCACCGAAATTTTGGCCAACCAACATTACACAACTTTAAGGAATTTATTTGAACCGCTGGGAATTTCAGTCGGACTTCGCACCGGATCAAAAAAAGAGGAGGGCACCGATATTCTCATCGGCACCCATTCACTTATTCAAAAGGGTGTCGACTTTGAAAAATTGGGGCTTGTTGTAATAGACGAGCAGCAACGATTTGGAGTAGAGCAAAGGGCAATTTTGAGACAAAAAGGTACAAATCCTCACTTTTTGACCATGACGGCAACCCCTATTCCTCGCACAATTCTTCTTGCAATTTATAAAGACCTGGATGTTTCTTTGCTCAAGGAAATGCCGAAAGGGAGACAAAAAATAAAAACCTGGCTGGTTCCCCCGGTAAAAAGGGCAGCGGCATATGACTGGATAAAAAAACAAATAATTGAAAGCGGATATACGGACCACGCTTTTATCGTATGTCCATTTATCGAAGAGTCGGAAAGTATGGACACGGTCAAAGCCGCAAAGGTTGAATTTGAAAGGCTCAAAAAAGAAGATCTCAGGGAGTTAAAACTCGGGCTTTTACACGGAAAACTGAAAGCAAAAGAGAAGGAGGAAGTGTTAAAAAAATTCAAAAACAAGGAGTATCATGTGCTTGTTTCAACCCCCGTTGTAGAAGTCGGAATTGATATTCCCGATGCGACAATTATGGTGATTGAGGCATCGGACCGTTTTGGTTTGGCCCAACTTCATCAGCTCCGTGGAAGGGTGGGAAGAGGAGAAAAGCAGTCGTACTGCTTACTCTTTACTGAAAGCAACACAGAGCAGGTATTGGAACGGTTAAAGCACATGGAGATAGCCTACGGTGGATTTGAACTTGCGGAGCTTGATCTAAAACTCCGTGGTGGTGGAGACCTTTTTGGAACACGACAGCATGGATACAGGGGATTTAAGATAGCCGACTTTCGAAATTTTGAGCTCGTTGATTTGGCCAAAAGAGAAGCAGAAACGCTTTTTCCGAACCTTTTGAAAAACGAGGTTCTTCTAAAAAAAGTTGAAAACGTGTCTCTTAAGCTCGTTCATCCCGATTAATGTTGCACACAAGCCTCAAATTAGATATAATACTTATCTAGCGTTTAGTTACTTAGCGTTTAGTGTTTAGTTATTTTTAAACTAAACCCTATCCCCTAAACCCTATACGCTAATTTTTATGCCACAAGAACCAAAAAGAAGACATTCAAGACAACGCAAGGGAAAGAGGCGAAGTGCAATTTCGCTTGCAGTCACAGCATCCACAATTTGTAAGAACTGCGGCTCAGTCGTTGTTCCGCATACGGTTTGCTCCGCATGCGGATATTACAAAGGGAAGCAAGTTCTCTCAAAATAGCTTCATGAAGACGGCCCTTGACCCCCGGCACAAGCAAAGGCAAGATATTGTCCAGCTACTTTTTTCGTATAGTTTTGTCGAACAAAAAATTCCGAACGCAAAAGCAAAATTAGTTATTGATAATATGGCTACAATTGACGCAAAAATCGAAGAGGTTGCTCCCGAATTTCCTATCAATAAAATTAACAAAGTCGACCTCGCTGTTTTGAGACTGGCAATTTATGAGTTACAATTTGAGAAGAAGGCACCGCCAAAAGTTATTATTGATGAAGCAATCGAGCTTGCGAAAGAATTCGGAGGAGACGCATCTCCGGGCTTTGTAAATGGGGCGCTTGGAAAACTGATAAAAGAGTCTGATACAAAATAATATGAATATAAAATTGCCGGAATTTACGAATGAAGAGATAAAGTCACTCGTTTTTACACACCGGTCGTTTTTGAACGAAAATAAAGAGGTAAAGGAGTCCAATGAGAGGCTCGAATTTCTAGGAGACAGTATCCTCTCATTCGTTGTCTCATCTTCTATTTATGTGCAGTATCCCAACCTTAAGGAGGGAGAATTAACAAGTCTGCGCTCGGTTCTTACCAATACCCAAACTCTTTATATCGTTTCCGAAGGTCTGGGGCTCGGGACGTTGCTTAAAATGAGTAAGGGCGAAGAAGAGGGTGGAGGAAGAACCAACAAAACAATCCTTGCTAATACATATGAGGCTGTTGTTGGCGGGCTATTTCTTGACGGGGGAATAGAAAAAGCACGGGGTTTCATAAACGCAACAATTCTTGAAAACCAAAACGAGTTTGTAGGATGCCAGGGATTTAAGGATGCAAAAAGTATGCTTCAGGAGTTTATGCAGGAAAAATATAAGGTTTCTCCCGACTACCGAATTCTTGACGAGCAGGGACCTGACCATGACAAAGTTTATACGGCCGGTGTTTTTCTGAATGGTGAACAAGTCGCCAATGGGACCGGACGCTCAAAACAAGAAGCCGAAAAAGACGCAGCCCAAAAAGCCATCGAAGCTCTCAAAGTTTCCCCCTAACGATTTTAAATCTCCCTTGAAAGTGGAAGGAAATTGCCACACAATGAGATTATGGATAATACTGGCGAAAGACCGGTTGGTGTTGATGTTGGAGACAAAGATCCATTCCTTGGAGAAGTATTAGATGAACTCTCCTCAAAAGAATATTTAACAGGCGATGCATTGGCAACTTTTATCGAGAGTCACCTGGTTGAAAATGGGACAAAAGAACATGTATACCAAAAATTGGAGGAAATCGAGCAGCTTGCAGGAAAATTATGGCAAGCAACTCCTAATAATCTCCGAAATCTTGATTGGTTTCAAACATTAGAGAAAAATCCGGCTGTAGTTGTCTATGGCAGGCACGTTGATTTTTTCGGCGGGGAAAAATCCATATTTGTAAGAGACACAGATAATCCCGAAAACAAGGTCTTTAGCGCTTATATTGTCGCTCCAACCAGTTATGTACGATTTGATATTTCCCCTGAGGGAGACGTATCAATTCCGGATTTTCCAACCGAAACTTATCCTGAAATTGCAAAACTACTCAAAGCAGAGGCTATCGTTGCCTATGCAAGTCTTATCGCAAGTAATCCTAATATAGCTACGCATCAAGACAAGTTTAGAAGAATAGTCATTGAAAATAGAGAGATAATGAATTTACTTTTAGGGCCTGAGAGGAGTACTCGGGATAAAATTAAAGACAGTAGCTCAAAAAATCCAATAAGCTCAGAACCCGCAACTACCGTTGGGTCCATAGATAGAGAAAAGCAAGAAAATTCTGAAAACGAGGCAATTGCAAAACTCTTTTCAATTGATAAAAAACTCGAAGAAATTGCAAGCATTCTTCCTGTTGAAAGAAAAAGGCTACTAGCAACTGCAGGTGCTTTTAGAAAAACATATACAAATCTTATTCCAACTAATTTCCAGAATGCAAAATGGCAGGGTGACCCCGGGCATACAGTTAGGATGGATGTTAACACACTCAATTGGCAATTAGGACTTCAGGAAGTCGGGGTTGTTTCATATCCGGGTTCCGATATGCTCGCAAATGGTGCCGGTACATTTATCCTTGGGATGGGTGACAAAAATATACCACTATGGGGTCTTTACAATTTTAAAAACGGCAAAATAACGGTTGGAAAACCGGAAGATCAGTCATTAGTTGATATTTCGGAGTCCGATAATCCGTTCCTCTATAATTTTGTTGCAGATAACGTATTGGGTGCATATCTCACGACCCTTATTGGGCAGAGAAATATACGGTCGGAAGTGGCTCAACATCAGATACAAAAAACCCAAGGATACAGGATAAAAAACAACAAGGAACAATTGGCATTCAGCCTTTTTAATAATAGCTTTCCTTCAATATACGCACTTACATCTGAAACCGGCTTTTCAGAATTTGAAGATGGCGGGCAAAAGTACTCTCAAGGACTTGTGGGATTTACACAAAGAATTGATGAGATAAGAGATCTTGTGCCTGATAGTCATGAAGCGATAACAAAACTTTTTGATGAAAATCCTTTTGTGAGCGCCTCTTTTGAAGAGTTGGACGGAGCACATCAAATCTCTTTTCTCAAAGATCAGGATTCAGGCAACTTATCGTTTCGTATCACGACAGACATTCCGTCTTCTGCTAACATCGGTGGCCAAATATCAAAAAATGGAGACCTACTGGACTTTGATCTGGATTTGGAGAAGTATCCTGTTTTAAAAAAGTTCTTCGAAGGATTTATCATTGAAAAATATGTTCAAATACTGCAAGAAACCGAAATCGTTCCGAAAGATACTCCCGTTACTGAAGGGTACCTTATCGAGCCACTGAGAATAAAAAATGAAAAGAAAGACGTTGTTCCACAAGGCGCCTTTGATGATTTTGAAGAGATGGTAAGAGAAGACCTTAAAGAAGGAGAGGACACCAAAAGACTTGCAATGAGATTCGGATATGAACAATTCGTGTTATCCGACCCTCAGATGCAGCGCTTCAAAGAATATACTTCCCGCTATAAGACTCGCATGTGGTCAGACTTACCTCAGAGATTTAAGTCGGGAAAATGGATGGAAGAGGGAAAAGTATATCCTTCAACTTCATATACCGCACACCTAAAAGAGGAACGCAATCTTGATTTTAGCTACATGTTCATAAAAGATCCCGATACAAACGACATAATATATGTCAAAACCGATGCCAATAAAGGAACAGAACCAAGAATTAGGCTAAAAGCTGATGGCACTGTAGTTGCCGAAGGGTTTGATAGGGAAAAATTCCCCCATGCATTTACTCTGGAAGAATCCTCCGCAATTGAGGCCTACCAGCTGATGCTTGAAGAGCAAGGGCTTGCAAGAATGCCGGATTCCACTGCTAAAACCCTCGGTAGGCTCAAAAGAGATTACCATGATGTAATCGAAAAGTTCTACGAGATAAGTGGGAGCGATGATACATTCCGCAGTTATCTGGAGAGCTTGCCACAAGACGGAGACGAGCATCCAAGGGACGATGGAGTAAGTGTGGGTGAAACAATAAGTTCGCAGGAATTTGCGGTGTCATCGGATATTGCAAATAATGAAACCGTTTCAACGCCGCAACTTACAACAAATCAGGAAAACGCCATTTACTTTTTGAGCGGTGGAGACGGAAGAGAAGGTCTTTCAAAAGAATTTGGTGAAGAATACGCCCGCATTCACAAAAAATATTACCGTGCACTTTGGGATATCATTCCGCAAGCACAAAAGTCAGGAAGATGGCTTCCCGAAAGGGGGTCTGGAATATATAGCACAGGAATAAATGATACTAAAAATCGAGTTGAATTTAAGAAACCAAGTGACTCAAACGACATTTCCTTTACATTCAAATCAACCACCCTGCAAGGAGAACCCCTTCAAATTGAAGGCTTGGTTCGCTCAAACGGTTCGATTTTCATTCCCGATATTGATCCGTCCAAATACGTTGGAACCTTTGATGGTCTCAATGCCCAGGTTATTATTGGTTATGTCTCGCTTCTGCGAGAAAGAAAAATTTTAAGGCCTTCAAAAAAACTCATTGATGTAATGGACGTTTTTGAAAAAGAATACAAAGAACTTATGGCCAATAGACAGGTTGAGCCGGAACAACCAACCGACGAAACGAAACACAATGAAAATACGAATACTGAAGACATTATCACTGCTCTTATTGCAAGAACGAAAGGGGATATGGGGGAAGAGCTATTTGGCCAGGTCATTCCCGAACTCAATAAAATCCGGAGACGATTCTGGATAAATACACCGGAACGATACAAGACAGGTAAATGGATGCCTGAAGGAGCTACTTATGCCTCAAAAGAATGGGAAGAAGGACAACTTCATCCCGGTGCAAGGCTCATGGATGTAAGAAATATGACGTTTTCAAAAGATCCCGACTCGGACAGAATTCTTGCAAGAACCGAATTGGGAGATGGAAATCTGGAATTATACATCAACAAAGACAATACAATTGACATTCCCGGCGTTGATCTTGCAAAATTTGGAGATGATATCGAGATTTTGCAGTCCGGCGTCATCGAATCGTACTTTAGGGTGCTCAATGAAAATAATTTTGTCATTTATAATGACTCTCTTAATAGAAGCCTGAATCAGCTCACAAATGTCCTTTCAAGACTAAATCAAAAGAAACCAACATCGCCAATTTCCGAACAAGGAAGTAAACCGACAGAATATAGAACCCTAGAAGAAGCTGTGTCGCTTGGAGAAAAAGGTGAAGAGGGACTTGAGGAACTTAAAGCATATTCTCAATTCATGGAAAACAAGCTGGGGGCAAACTATCCTGACTTTGTTGCAAAAAGCGCAGAGCTTTCGGAAAAGCTTTGGCAAAATATTCCCTCCCATCTGAAAATGCCGAATTGGATACAGGGGGAAAAGAGATCTTATGAATCTTCTTTTAGCAATACTTCGGTATCTCAAAATATCGACATGAGGGGCGTGTCTTTCTATCACCTTCAGAATTTCGATCTTAACAATATTTCCGACGCACTCACTGCAACCATTGTATTTAAGAACGGGCATTTTGATGGAAATAGTCTTTTTATGCTTAGGCCGGATGGAAGTATCATTTATCCCTCTGTTGAAATTAACAATACGAAAGAGGAGGCAATCTTTAAAAGGGCAATATATCAAGCTTATTACAAAACGCTCGTTGACTCGAAACGCCTGCAGCCTATTCCCGAGCTTGATAAAGAGATAGAGGAATTCGAATCAGGATTTACTACCGATACACCCGACGCTTATGAACAGAATCTAAAAGAGGTAAATGAGAGGTTCGACTCTTTTATAGATAGACTGAGTCCTGAAGACAAAGCAAGAATTGCCAACCTTTCCGATGAGGTGAGAACCGAGCTATGGAACATTATACCTCAGGAGGTAAAAGACAACCCCGACATCTCAGACCTGGATAACGTCCTTGTTGTTCCTGTCACAAAACCTGCGCTTAGTACTTTTATTGCTCCTTACGACTCGTTTGCCCTTTCGCACGACAGTCAAAATACTCGCGGATTTTTCTTCGGATTTAGTAAAGGAGCTGATTTGTTAGACAATGTTGTCTTTTGGCAGAACCCAAATGGAGAAGTGGAATTTGGAAAGGGGCTATTTGATACTCCCGGAAGTAAAGTTGCAAAGTATCAAGGATTTTCTCTATTTGTTGACGTAATGATAGCAAGAAGGAGATTCGACAGTTCAATTCTTCCGGAACAACTTCAAGAAAAAAGGCGTGAGCTGGATTTGCTTTTAGAAAAAACCGTAACATTACCCGAGGTTAAGAATGAAAATATTTCGGAGGAAGAAAAAAGGAAAGTGCTCATTACCAGGCTCAAAGAAGTAGAGGCAAGTGCATCGGAAGAAACCCTAAAACATTTTGTCGATGACTATATGAGCATCCTTAGAAGACGCGTATGGACCGAAATACCCCCACGGCTCCGAAGGGGACGATGGATGGAGGAGGGCAAAGAATACTCGTTTGATTACGCTCAAAATACGGAATTCTTACCGGATATAGAAAATGAAAAAATTTCTTTCACTTTTTTCAAAAAGTTTGACGACGACCAAATACTTTTTGTTAGAAAAGACCCCGACAGAGGAGAAGAACCACAAGCAACATTAACAACGGAGGGAAGAATTGAATATAAAGATATCGACAGGGACTTATTTCCTAATGCTACGGCATTGGATGAAGAATTTGTGGTTTCTGCCTACTGGAGGATGCTTGCAAGCAATCATCTCATGGCAGAACCGGACACACTTAAACGCTCTATAACTTCTCTTACAGTAAGAAACCAACCTTTGATAAACAAATATGAAGATGAAAAAGCAGCAGCAAAGCTGATAAGTGAAGAAGGGACATTGGCTCGTCAAAATCCAAAACTTCTCTACCGGCAAGACACAGGAGAATTTATTGCTCTGAAAGACATAAGAACGATTCCTGAAAAAAGAATGGACTACGAGCAATTCGTTGCGACTCACAGGCAAAAAGCGTGGTCATTTGTTCCTCCCGCTTTCCGCACTTCATCGGGTATTACAAAAGGGTCAATTCTTAGCTTCAATCTTTCAACCGGAATGGAAAATGACCCTTTCAAGGATACGCAGTTGTGGGTCCGACATTCTCCCTATCTTTCAGACAATAGACTGTATTTCTCACTTAACAATCCCAATCCTACCATCGAAGGATTTATCAATTCCGACGGCACAATTGAAATTCCCGGACTTGACCGGGAAAAATTCAGAGATGGTCTTAATTTTTTAAATCTTAATCTCATTCAGTGGTACCTCGGTGCTCTTGAACCTCGAAAGGTAGTTGACGCTGCCGCTTTTGGCAGATATTGGGAAGAATATAAGCAATTGAGGGAAGAGTCGTTTTTTAACTGTCTTGCAAATCTTGCCGACAACCCGATAGCGGAGCAAAAAACAGCACAAACAACTGAGCGCACTCCAAGGAAAAGGTTTAAACCCGGGGAAGCCGGAAAGGAGTTGGAACTGGTATTTGACCTGCTATTACAAGAGCTTGCAAAATCCAATACAATAGAACTATGACAGAAATTATTGACAGACCTGTAGAAAATCAAGCAACCAATGTGACCGAACAGGCGATTGCAAGTACATTTTTGGCATGGAAGCCTGAGGATCACAGAGGAATTACCTTTGAGCAGGCCTACAGAGATCATCGAGTAAATTATGGTAAAAAAAGCCAAATAGCTCGTGCGCTAATCAACAGCGGACAATATTCAAATCCGGTACGGCTCGTTACCGATTTTCTTCCTAAAGGAATTCAGCTGACTCCGGAATTGACCGACATGGAACAAGAATTAAAGTCTCTTGCGTTGATACGAAGTGGCTCAACCCTCGATACACGCTCAAAAGACGCACAAGCATTACAGGAGGGTGTAAACACGTTCATTGAACAACACGATGTCTTACATGAGCTGCAGGGAATGCTTCCTATTCATGTTATGGGAGCTATTACTAGCGCGTTCATGTTTGAATCGGTGGGAGATAAAGAAAAACTTGAAGAGCTTCGGAAGTACACCACAAAATCTTTACTTCGACCGTACCTCGGAGACATCAGATATAGACGGCCTCAGGGACAGGGTGCTGAAGTCGGAAAGGTTTTGCAAATGTTGCCCGAACAGATTTTTGACGACCCAAATTCTGCAACATACGGGATTGTTCGGAATTACATCGTTAACGAAGCGATGAGATTTTTCATTGGTGATGAGGCCGAAGGATTCAAGAAATTGGAAGAAAGTATTTTTGAACAAGAACCGGGGGTAAGAAGGCAACTTTTTGAAGATATCCTAAAAGAATTTAGAGAAATCTCATCGATTACAGTTCCTGAAAGATTTCGTACAACCATAACGGATGCGGATGGGAACGAAGTTCTCGGAGGCAATGGCGAACCACAGCCGTTTCCAAATTTCAGGCAAAAAGTAACACTCCACGAATTCTTAAAGACAAAACGTAAACTTCTGAATGGAGACACTGGAGCGACAAAAACATCATGCGCTTATCTTGCAATGGAGGCGGAGGGTGCCAAAAAAACAACAGTCTTCGGACCGGCAATGGCTAGAAACACTTGGCCAAATGAGGCAAAACTACGATTCAAGCCTGAGGAAAACGTCAAAGTATACACAGTAAGCTCGGCAAGTCAATTGGATAGCGAGGAAATTGCTCAAGCCGATTATGTCTATGTAAGCGGGCAATTACTTTCAACTGCATGGAAACGGCCGGAACTCATGGAAAAACTCGTTGATACACTCGTTACTACAAGAGGCACTGATGGCATCATTCTCGATGAATCGGATGAATTCCGAAATAAAGGAGCAAGCAGAAGTAAAACACTTCTTGAAATTGTGAGAAGAGTACGCGATGGGAGCGAACAGGCTCGAGGAAATAAAATTCCAATAGTAGCTTTAACTGCAACTCCAATAGCAACGTCTCTTGCTGATCTTGATACGACGATGGGCATACTGTATCCTGAGAAATTCTCTTTTCCCGATGAGCCACAGAATGGAAGAACATCTTTCAGCAAAACCGTTCTTAACAATCCACGAATTGCATACTCGATACTTTTTGGAGAACAACTGATGCTTCAGTGGACGCAAAAGGACATGTTTAAGGATGTTCAGGAAATTGATCCGGAGATTGTAGGCCTCAAACTTTCACCATCCCAACGAGCTATTTATGAATGGGTAAAAGATAATTCGAAAGCCGAAGCAATGACAAAAATCCAGCTTTTAAGTAGTGTTCTTCTCAACCCCGAACTGATAAAAGAACATTTTTATAAATACGAACTCGCGCCGGAAGCTATGCCACGTGAACAGCAAGTGCAATTATTGGACGAGGTGTATGATGAATATTTGACATGGTGGGACAGAACAGAAGACCAATTGAGAGAGCCGTTTTCTGCCGACTGGCTTGCCAAACATGGACATGAAGACTTTGTCGTTCAATGCTTCTTTGATAAAAATCTTGTCAGTGGCATTGACACATTGGCCGAGTCAAAGTCTTATATTGCACAAGACTGGGTTAAACAAACCAGTGTTTCAGCAAAATACGATTACCTTCGGACAATGCTGCAAGAAAAATTTGCAAAGAATTCGGAAGGTCAAATAATCCCGAGCGAAAAGGTGTTTATTGTTTCTCCATTTCTTAAGAAAGGATTTACACGATGGCTCGAGGATGACCATATTAAGGATTCTGACCTTGCAGACAACGCATTTAGTCTTTACGAATACATAAGAACCGAATGGTTTGAGGGTCTCCCGCCCGAAATGACTGTTAATATTGACGGTAGGAAGAAGTTTTCAAAACGAGACGAAGCTGCACGCGAGTGGAGAGAGGAAGGTGGCAGAGCAGCCATTGTTGTTGCAACACTCAAATCCGTATATGAAAGTATGAATTTTGCAATTCAGGATACTGAGCGGAATAAAAACATCGACCATGCAACAATTGTATTTTTGGGTTGGCCGTGGGGCTGGGACGACTTCAAACAAATGTGCGGTAGATTCGTTCGGCCCGGACAGGCAAAGCGGGCAGACTATATGATTCTTGAGACCGAGGGAACCATCGATAAGGGTTTTGAGGATTTAGTGTACCGAAAATTTTTATTGACGCAAATGGCTCTTGCCGGAATTGAATTGACAGCCGAGGACCAAAACTTTTTTGACGAAACAAATAGCGCGATTAATATACTTTTCCGTGAAGGCGTATCCGGGCAGACATTCATCAGAAATGCACTCTCTAATTCCCAAGGGAAAGGGTCTTCTCATTTTGCTAATTCTCTCATTGGGCAGGAAGGGGAATGGGTCCAAACATATTATGATGAGGGTAAAGATCAATTCCGTCAGGTTGGACACAACGCAGAACTTACCAAAAACATTTTGTCCCAAAATAACCCTCAGCGCCTTTTGTCTCTTGGTGCCGGGACATGCCTTGTTGCGAGGAAATTCCAGGAGGCAGGTACAGGTACGGTTGTTGATAACGTTGATATCCTTGGTTCTCTTATGCATTTTGCAAAAGACACATTCAACCTCCCAGGCCAAACTCTGGTCGGAAGCGCAGCCGACTTGTCTAACCTATCCGACTTAGATGGTTCCCAGGTGAACATTTTGGATGAAACTTACGACTCAATAGACTGTTCTTTTATGCTCGACCTCACCTCACCAATTCAAGATAAGGAAACGGGGGAGCCGGCAGAGCGTGTTAGGGTCCTTTCCGAGATAAATAGAGCACTTCGGATGGACGGAACTGCCGCGTTGTCATTCCATAGGGGAGCGTTTGAAGATAATACGGTCGAATCCAACGGACAACAACCATACGAAGAATTCAGGATATTTTGCAAGGCGCTAGAAGAGCACTTTGGGTTTGAAGTAACTCAGGAGTTGTCAGGCAGGACTTTTGCAACCGATATGGTACCACCAAGAAGAATAGGGTGGGTCATAACTCTTCGCAAGGTTGGTCAACCAAATCCACAACTTGCCGACCCAAATTCTCTTCTTTTGCTTTCGGACAACAACGTAAGAATAAGTAAATTCAAAGACAAGAGAAGAACGAAGCAGGAGATTGCAATTGACTACCCTGTGTTCTCGCCAAAAAAATTTGAAATATACAATCCCATCACTATGGACGTCAGTACAGCTGACACCGAGAAAATAACCCTTACCAACCCTCGCACCGATGTATCCCCATCCAACGAGGATAATCCTTCTACAGATGCTCAACAATATCAAGCCAATGGTAATCGCCCGTACCATCCGGAGGGGACTGAATCTGCCCTTGCACTTGTTGAGATAGCAAGCCCACGAAGATTTAGGGCAATAATAGATAGAGTATCTGAACAGTACACCGGCGGAGACGCGGAGGCTGCACGCGAAATACTTCGAAAAGTGGTTGACAACAACAACCTTACATCAGAATCGTCTGCTTGGCAGACACAGAATTTTCCGCGTCTTGCACGGATGATAGCACAGCTGAATGGCAATGGATACGCGAAATAGTTGATTTCCACCTAAGTTGTGCTATACTATAAGCTATGTCTAACGACGAAAGAAACTCAGGACTGTTAAGCCCTGAAGTAAGAACACAACAATTTTTTGACCAACAGTTCCCTGACTTGGCTGAGGCCTTAGTGGGAATGACAATTGCTGTTCCGGGAACCCAGAATAGGATTGTTGTTACGGCAACAGAAGGATACGAAAAGGCAACAAATTTGAAGCAACCGTACAAACAGGTCCTTGAGATGGAACATGGAACTCTTGCCGCCATTGATTATCCGTTCAGAAAAGCTGTTCTTCCGCTTATCGCAGCTCGCGAAGGAGAAGGGAAAGGCGCTTGCGTGAGAATTATGGGGGCAACAACAAATGAGCTTGGAAAGGTTAAACCCCTTAAAAAAGGTGCAGATATACTTGACGCTCTAATGGTTGAGACCGGTGGTGCAGCAAAATTGGCGTTTCTCGATCCTTCGAACATCCTATATGTCCTAAAAGGGCTGGAAGGCAGTGAAGCGGCCGGCTCACCGGAAACTATCATCTCTGCAGGCGATGAACTGGAAAGGGCATTTGACGAAATCGGCAAATAATTTCATCCAAGACCTCCGTTGACTGTTGAGCCTATATTTGGTAAAATATTCCCTATGCTTATTATACGGTTTACAAGAACTGGAAAACGCGGAGAGCGCAAATTTAGGCTTGTTGTTAAAGAAAAAAGGTCAAGACGGGACGGAAAACCGGTTGATCTTCTTGGTTTTTACGAAAAAACGACAAGTAACATTACGAAGGAATTTGATAATGACAAGATAAAGTATTGGGTTTCAAAGGGAGCTCAAATGACGCCTGCGGTAAAAGACGCTATTGAAGGAGTAACTAGACCCAAAAAAGTGAAACAACCAAAAACCAACTAATATGCGCGAGCTTCTGGAATATATCCTAAATCAGACTTTTTCGAATCCTGAGATAACGGTCAGCGAAAGTGAAAGCGAAGAGGGTGATGTAGTTCTCACCATACAAGCTCCACAGGAAGAAATCGGCAAAATTATCGGTAAAGGCGGCAAAGTTATCAACGCCATGAAGCAGCTCGTAAAAATTCAGGCAATTAAAGAAAACAAAAGAGTAGAAATTAACGTCGAAGAAAAATAATTAAGCACTCCACACCTCACTCGACTTATTTCGTAAGTACGCTACACTAAAAGTATGAAGATTTCCGTAATCACATTATTTCCTGAGGTTTTTGAGCCAATTCTCAATAGCTCTATACTAAAACGTGCCCAATTGAAATGCAAAGTTGAATTTAACATCGTTAATCACCGTGATTTTGGGATAGGAAAACACAAAATAGTAGACGACAAACCGTACGGAGGAGGGGCAGGAATGGTTCTTCGCGTTGATGTTATGGATGAGGCTATAAAGTCAACCCGTACAGGAATTAAGGGTGAAAAAGTAGTACTTCTTGACCCGCAAGGAAAAGTTTATAAACAAGAAGTGGCTGAAGAATTCTCAACTCTATCACACCTTATCCTAGTTTGTGGGCATTATGAAGGATTTGACGAAAGAATACGAAGTCTTGTCGATATGGAGCTATCGGTCGGAGATTATGTTTTGACCGGAGGAGAAATTCCCGCCATGGCAGTAATTGATAGTGTAACTCGCCTCATTCCTGGCGTTCTCAAAGATGAAACCGCAACAAAAACCGAATCGCATTCATTAGTTGAGGGTAAGCGGCTTCTCGAAGGACCGACATACACGCGGCCGGAAACGTACAATGGCACAACAGTTCCAATAGCTCTTATCTCTGGTGACCCGGTAAAAATTCAAAAGTTTAAAAAGGAGCAATCACAAATTATGACAAAAAGGAGGAGGCCGGAACTTCTAAAAGAGGTGAGGGATAACGACTAATTCCCTTGCTTCCAAGACTTCAATTCCTTCAACTGGGAGGCTTGAAGCGGAGTAAGGCTTGTGAGCGCCGTCGAATCGGCATTGGGCGCTTTAAGTGCAACCGGTTTAAAATAGAAATTCACATCATATCGAGCGTCACTTTTCGTTATATCAATACTTTTTATTTCTACAACAGGCATGCTTTTGTATATAACGTCGGCAAATTTCCTTAGATTATCATTTTTACCACTTACATTGACCAAAATATTCAGATAAGGTATTCCATTTATCGATTTGTCTGCCGATTTGGCATTTTTGGTCGTTGTGTAAATTCCTCCAACTTTCAAACTAAACCCTCCCAGTTTGACATTTGACTTGCTTGCTGCATCGCTCAATTCGGAAAAAATGAGAACGATATCCTTTTGATTAGGTAGCGCAGTTGTTGCGAGGGCATAATCACTATCAACATTCTCCTGGGATAGTGAATTAAGTAAATCAACCGTAGCACCCTTTGCTTCTACAACCTTATTTTTTGTTGTTAATAATGACTGAACATCAGTGATGTCCGACCATTGAGGAATAATTATTCTAAAAAAGACAAATACAGAAACAAACCCAAAAATGAGAGGCAAAATCTTTTTTTTATGTTTCCTGTAAATAAAATCGAGCTCTTTCATACCTAACCGAATATTATGGAAAAAGTTATCGAATATTTTAATGTCTTCGGGTTAAGACCAAATGTTTGCATCTGTATCTTTTTTATTTTCTTCTTTTTGTCCTGCGCTAACGCTACGATTTTTTGTTCGACCAAGTCGTTTAAAGTCGAAAGGTTTTCGGACTCAAGTGAGATTTGGATGGTAACATCGGTGCCGCTAATATTATTAACCGTTACGTCCTCAGGAATTACTTCAGAGAGGGAGGTGATTCTTGAATTCATCGGTAATCTTCTCGATACAATTTTTCTAATGTCATCCAGCCTTCCCTTCATATCAATCAGTTTATCTCTTTTGTCCTCCATTCCAAGAATTTGCTGATTTAACTTTTGTTCCTTTTTATCCAACTCATCGAAGGAATTTTTAAGGATGAGACGATATGCAATGAGCGAGAAAGAAATAAGAATAGTAAAACAAAACAATGCAACCGACGCAAAAAAAACTTTCCTCAATGCGTTGTCGACGCTTTTTTTTCCTAACGTGAGGTTTATCCCTTTTTTCATACGGATTTTTCAATGAGAAACCCAAAAAAAATTTTACAAAACGTCTTTGAGAGCAAGCCCAACAACCACATTAAAACTTAGCGCGTCGGAAACGAGTTCTTGAGGAATGTTTTTAATATCATATATTTGAAATGCACTTCCCAAAACGACTTGTAGATTTAGTTGATTCGTGAAAAAAATATCGACGCCCGGCAATTGCGCAGAACCCCCCGAAAGGATAAGTTGAGTTATCTGTTGATTGGGATTCTTTTCTTTGTAAAGCAGCATTGTCTTTCTGATGTCACCAAGTATTGATTCGAGAATTGGAAATAGGGATTTCCCAATTTTTCCTTCAAATGCATCTTTACTCAGTCCATATGCTTTTTTATATGAATCTGCTTGCGAAATATCTATTCCCAAATCGAGCGAAATCGCTCTGGTTATCGCAATACCACCTTTATCAACGGTAAAGACCATTACTATTTCGCCGTTTTCTACAACCGCAATATTGGTTGTTGCCGCACCCATATGTACAATAATGTTTGAACTTTGAGTGTTAACGAGGGGAAAAACCGAACGGTGAACCGACAACATTTCGGTCTCAATTGTTGCCGGTACAAAACCAAGCTGCTCGGCTATCTGCTCGTATTTTTTTATAAGAGATAGTGAGGCGGCGACCAATAAAACCCGTGTGGTTTTAGACTGATTACTCGTGGGGCCCAATATTTGCCAATCGGTTTTTACCTGGTCAAGCGGAAGCGGAATATATTGTTCCATCTCATATTTTAATGCCGCTGCCAACTCTTTCTCGGAAAGCGACGGCATTTCAATAATTTTGGTATAGACCTGACTTTCGGGAAGCGCTATATTCACTTCTTTCTGCTTAATACCGGCGCTGTTTATTACCTGCTTAATAGCATCGGTAAATTTTGCCAAATCCTCAGGCGACTCGGACATTATGCCTTTGGTAGGTGTCGGACCAATACCTAAGGATTCAATTGACAAGATGTTACCACTCTTCTTAATAGAGAGCGCCTTTATAGATGTGGTTCCAATATCAAGACCGAATGTTGCACTCATTGCGACAAAAGAGAATAGGGAAAGATTTCCAATGGCAGTTGAGGATAAGATTGGTAATATACGACTTTTCTGACAGTATCACCCGACGTGCCGGTAGAGGTTACTACCGATCCTTGCGCGGGAAATGCGTAAGGGTCGGCAGGATCGGGGGCCGTATCTTGTGATTGAAACCCTACAGTACTCGAATTGAAAATAGGAATTATCTTCATAATAAGTCCGTTCGACATCGGGTTGCTGTTAAAAGTAAGGGGTGCGGAGTTGAGGAATTTTACTCCACCAACCGTAAATGGACCTCCCGCAGTTGTCCCGGCTACCGCGTTTGCAATTCTTGTACATCCGTTAGACTCGAATATACTTTTCTGAACTACGGGATTGGCGGCTGTACCTGAAAGCAGCACTACCTCAATTGCGGGAGAAACAGAATCACCGCTACTTGATGCACATGAATTTTGATTGACAGAACCCCAATACATCATAATTGACACAACGTTCCCGCTACCCATAGGATTTTTGAAAATGAGTGCTGGGTCAGAAGAATAATCGGAAAGCCATACGTCTCCTCCGGTTACCTGGTCGACCGCTTGTCCATTATTCATGACAATTTCTTTACCCTTATCGGCTGTATAGGTAGTCGAGAATGAGGCATTGTTGCCAAGGTTAATGGGAACATTTATAGAATTCTGGCGGATAAGCGTCTGCTGTATTCCCGATTCTGCAGCCTGAAAAGCCCGCTGAGACTCCTCGTTTTGTTTAGACAATTTTAATTCCGTAACAATTCGCGCGGCAATTGAAAGCCCTACGGTAAGGGCAACAATCATGGTAAGTACAACAATGAGGAGTATTTGCCCGTCTTGACCACTAGCAATAGAACTTCTTCGAAAAGCCATATACTTATTCATAATACGGTCAAAGAAGAGCTTCTGTCAAGCTGGTGGAAGTGATGATTGAGAGGGATTGAAAAAAAATCCGACGGATTAAAGCGCAATCCGACGGATTAAAGCGCAATCCTACGGATTGTAGTTGCGGATTGTTACTGATGTGTTAAATGTACTTGACGCGGCATTTTCAAAAGGTGAAGATGCATTTCTTTGTGAAACCGTAAATGATGCACTGATTATTGGGTTTGCGTATGGATTATTATTTGTTTGCTTACAGGTAAAATCACACGTTGCCGGGTCAATTTTTACCGAATTGTTGTCGATAAGATAGGTTGTTGTGTTGGCGCTCGAGGAAGCGATGCTCGACGTTGCAATATCGCAAGAAAAGCTCACCAAAGAGCCGTCAGCATTCTTAAATTCAATTGACGTACCATTTTTGGGAGTTGAGCAGTCAGTCACATCAACCCCTCCAACTTTTGTGACAGAGCTGGCAAGAAGAGCGGTGTTGGAAATAACCGAAAGAGCATAATTTCCGTTTTGTGCAACCTCATTTATTATCCTTGTTTTGTTTCCTCCTCTTAAAGTAGAGTAGAGAACTCCGATAATGAGTCCCGATACTATAACAATGATTGCAGTTGCTGCAAGCAACTCCACCAATGTATATCCTCTTTGTTGCATGTGTTTTTTCATGGACTGCTTTCTGGATAGATATATGTCAAACAAGCCGTCAGGACCGATTTGTGACAAAATGTATTTGTCGCCGGGCACTTTGTAGAAGACCATTTAACCGTGACGGTCGCTTTAGTCTCCTTGTTGTTGGGAGTATCAAGGCATTCCCCTCCTGCAGGCGCAAAAGTGACGGTTCTGTTATATGAAGTGCCGGTGTTCACGCCCGTCTCACTACAATCGATAGTTGTAAGTATGTTGTTGACAGAATCGATGCAATATGTCTGTCCGGCTTGGCTGTACTGCGAAAACGTTGCGAGATCATTTTTTTGGATATTTCTGACGAATTCCATTCCTTGTTGGGCATATTTGTTTGCTTCATTCTGGTTTTTAATAAATCTCGAGTTATATAGTCCATTCACAATGACGACAGATATTGCTGTTATTATCAGTAAAATTGTAACCAGAGCAACCATCGCCTCGATTATTGTTTGCCCGCTTTGCGAATTCTTCATGTTATTGAACAGACGTATTTCCTGCCGCATCCACCGATATGGTTTTTTCCAAATTGTATCCGGTGAGAACTATTTGACAGGGGATACCGCTTCCTGTTGATGATAGTGAGTCAAAGTGCATCTCTACGCAGGTTGTGCCATTTCCTATCGCATACCCCTTTGGCATAGTCAAATTCTTTGTTGTCAGTGAACCAATGTTGTCGCACTGCAAAGAAAGTCTTACCTGATCATTGCCAATAACGGTTATACTATAGCCTTCAAAGGATTCATTTCCGCACGTGACAGTGCTCCCATTCTGATCTTTGTTGGTTTTAACAGCAGAGAGGGCATTGAACATTGCTTCGTTCACAAGCTGCTTGATTTTGTTTGCGGTTTGGTTCAGCTGCTGAGTTATGCTGTAAGATGCAAATGAAGCGATGCCTATCCCTGACAAAACAGCTACAATACTAAAAACGACAAGAATCTCAATGAGCGTGAAACCTTCGTTGTGTTGTTTGAAAAATTTTAAAGCCATACATACAAAAAACCACCTACGGGTTTGTTAACTTGAACGGCACATAAGGGGAGGCACACGCGCTTGCATCTGCCGGATCGGTGTCTTTATCAGAATCTTCCTGATTCTCAAGACATGCAAATAACGTATACGTCTGGCCGTCAACGGACGTATATTGATATGCTGACCCGGATAGAGGATCGCACGGGACTTTTGTCATGTAGATAGTACCGCCTGCCGAAGCGATGCCATTACCGCATGCAGCCAAAGCGGCAGATAGGGGATAATCCCCGTTGTCAGCGCGGTACAACTCAAGAGCAGATTGGATCTGGTACAAATTTGCTTTCCTTTGCCCGTCTCGTCCGCGCTGCCTTGCTCCAATAAAATTAACGGTTAAAAGTGCAGTGAGGATTGCAATTATCGATATCGAAACAAGAAGCTCAATTAAAGTAAATCCAGTTTGCCCATTCGTCTTGCTCAGGGTAAATCCGGTTTGCTTTTTTTTCATTACTTTAATCATACTAAAAAATTTGATGGAAGGCACTCTTACGGCGAAATATTTGGACTCGTTACGCCATAAGTGCAAGGTACGCTTGTTCCCCCACAGATGAGTCCGTTAGCTGCCGCGTTATCACATGCATTTCCGCCATTGCACGCCTGTGGGTCCTTACTACCTCTATCAAGGGCCATATAGAGAGCATATGATTGTCCTGTGCTATCTGCCCAATATACGTATCGCTTTGAGCCTGAAGGGTCGACAGGCAATACATCCATATAAGGACTCCAGGTGGTTCCCCACTGAATAACACCGCCCGGAGTATTGTCAGTTGAGATCTTACTTTGTATCGAGTAAGGATATCTATGATAATCCTGGTAGTAAACTTCAAGAGCACGCTGTATCTGCGCCAAATCGGCCTTTCTTTTAGTATCCTGCGCCTTATTGAATTGCTCAAGAGGGTTAATAACGGCAATAACGGTCGACACGAGTATCGCTAGTACTCCTATGGCGGTGATAAGTTCGACAAGAGTAAAGCCCGCTTGGCTTATCTGTCTTAAAAGAAACTTCTTGTTATAAAAACTGTTACTTGGTCCCCAAAAAAAAGAGCGAAGTATGCGGCAAGAATAAGAAATGGCCCGAAGGGAACCGTACCGCCGAAAAAGCGCAATTTTCTCCATATAACCAGTATGATTGCAACAGCTGCACCTGTCAAGAAAGCCACGTACAAGCCCACGACAACAAGTGGAAAACCCAAAAGCAAGCCGAAGGAGAACGCCAGTTTTACGTCTCCCAAGCCCATACCTTTCCCTTTTGTCGCAAGATGGAGAATGAGGAAGAATAGAAATGCACCAAGCGCAGAGACAAGGTGATTCATAAACGGCATCACTGTAATGAACAAGAATGGCATTGCAGCTAAGATGGAGATACCCACTAATAGGTCGGGGATGATTCCATACTCAAAGTCCGCAAAAAATATCCCGATATAAGACCATAATACAAGAAAAAGGAAGGGCGCTACCGAAAGACTGTATCCGCTCTGAAGAATGTAGCTATATGTAAAAGGAAATAGCAGGGAGCAAAAAAGTTCAACAAAAAAAATTCTAAAAGGAATGCTTTTTTTGCAATACCGACACTTACCTAACAACAAGAGATAGGAAAAGATTGGAACAAGATCGGCGGTTTTAAGGGTTTTTTTACAGTGCTCACAATAAGAACGCCCTGTTGTAAAATTTCTTCCCGTCGACAACCTGTCGATAAGCACATTAAGAAAGCTTCCCAAAGTTGCTCCAATAACAAATAGCAGTATTGACACCATGTATTTATGATAAGCAAAATTAGGAAAATTTAATAGAGGAAATACGATTACTTAGTGCACCACCAACATGCACCATCGGCTGCTGTTGCGCTTGGACAACCGGCGGCAGGAGTAGCGCCTGTGTTATCATAAACGGTCTCTGGTGATGCTTTCTGTGACTTGGAAGTTGGGCTGAAGCAAATCTGGACGTCCGTTTGAGCTGCAGTTCTCCAATAGACTTTTACTTTACCCATATCTGTCTGATTTGAAGTGAATGCACTCTTCAATTCTCCTTCACCTATAAGACCGTTCGTAGTACATGAAGCCAAACCGGCTGTGCTTAACGTGTTTGCTATATCGGCTCCACCAATCCCCGTACAGTTGGCGTCACTATTATTCGCATCACTCCATGGAAAGGCGCCATGGGTTGTGTAGTACCTGACTAGAGCAGTCTGATATTCAACTGCAATATTTTTAATCTTTGCATCATCAGCTTTTTTCAATTGTTCGAACGGGTCAATTGTCGCGACAAGTGCAGCTGCAAGAATTCCGAGTATACCAATAACAACAAGAAGTTCGATGAGGGTAAAGCCAGTTTGGCTTCTACCGAAGCTGAAGCCTTTCTGCAATTTCCGGGCAGGGAATAATTTCATGTTAAATCCATCATAATCATATCCAAAAATCTTTGTCAAGCCCCAATTTAAGTCTTGGATTGAAGGATATTTTGCCTGAAATTTACAATACCGGTTATGAAAGAGAGTCGGGAACAAACGCTTTTTCGACAAAAGTCCTGACACTTACGTTATTTTTACTGACCAACGGTAAAAGGGCGAGCATTTTTTTGCATGACATATACAGGCGTGTGACATTTTTACCATCATTAAAACCGTTTACCATCATATTTCTGACTACGGAAATAAGCATCTCCGGGTCAGCATCTCCTATTTCTTTCAAGATTTTGT
>JAYRRJ010000106.1:0-1807 GCA_041910135.1 Candidatus Levyibacteriota bacterium | reverse complement strand
GCTTCCTAATTCATATACAATATCTTTTGGTGATATTCTTGAAAGTTGACAGGCGGCCTTGGCAACTTTCCTACCGGTCCTCCACCACGGACTCCATGGACTATCGGGCGGCCATACGAACGTAAGTAGGACAAGCAAAAAAACGATGAAAAAAAGGCTGACAAACATTAGATTTTCAGAATTACTTTGCCTATTATGTTTTTTCTGTCAATAAAACCAAACATTCTACTGTCTATACTTTCTTTTTTATTATCTCCCTCAACCCAAATTTTGTTTTTTACGATTTTTTTAATTCTTTTACAAAGAACGAAAGGAGGCACAACTTGTCGAAACACAATAATATCCCCGACTTTAGGACGCTGCAATAGATAGCTTACCGTAAGTACTTCTTCTCGCTCGTTGATAGTCGGAAACATACTGTTGTTCTTTATTTTGAAACGCTGCAATGGAAATTTATCAAGGAGAAACACTATGAAGTTTTTGATTGTTCAAAGATTTGTGCGATGCCGTTGACTGCCTCCACCAATTCCTGTGCCAATTTTTCATCAACATGTTGTTTGTTTTGGGAACATAACTTAGCGGCCTTCCAAAACATGTCATGTAGGTTCGGAACTTTTTCAAGATGTTCTTCTTTAAAATAATCCGTCCAAAGAATAAGGAGTTCTTCTTTGCATTTAAGTGCGTGCTCTTCTTTAGTCCAAATCATCCGCATAAGACTGTTTTTGTAATTGAGTTTTGCCGCTTTATCATCACCCGTTTTTTCCAACTCATTGATTTTTTGCACCATTTTAAGAACGGTTTCTGCAGCTATCTGTGCCGGCTTTGGATCGTATATCCCACATGGGACATCACAGTGGGCAGATGCAAATCGAAGAGGTAAGATTCCGAGTAGTCTTTTCAAAAATCTCATGGACCTTATTACTATATATCAACAACTGTTGGTTCGTCAATTGAAATTTCTTTTTGTTACCAAATTAATGTTATTTACTCACGCTGCCTTCACATTTGACTAATGAAAAACCTTTTGATACTCTACCCTCATGCTACACACACCCTTTTACGATCCGACAAAAAGTTATGAAGAGAATTATGAGAACGGCCCATTCGGTGATTTTGCCGATGGCAAAAAATATGCCCAACAGGGAACCCCGGCATATGATTTTTTTGGACAAAAAATATTTCTTCCATTCGGTATTCCTGCCGGTCCAATCATTAACAGTAATTTTGCAAAAGCCGCTTTTGAAAAGGGGTTTGATATAGTGGTGTATAAAACCGTTCGCTCCGATTTCTTTCCGTGCCATCCATTCCCCAACGTGTTATCGGTAAATATCGATGGCGATTTAACAATGGAGAAGACTCAGGAAAGACTGGTTGCCGACACTAATTATCAAGAGCCGTTATCAATTACAAACTCTTTTGGAGTCCCATCAAAAAAACCTGAAGAGTGGCAAACGGATGTCAAAAAAGCACTTGGATATGCGGGACATGGCCAAGCATTGGTTCTGAGTTTTATGGGAACAGTGAGAGAACATCAGACACAGGAGGAATTCATAAAAGATTATGCTCTTGCGGCAAAACTATCATTAGAAACCGGCGCTAAAATTTTGGAGACAAACCTTTCCTGTCCGAATATCGGAAATGAGGGGCTCGTTTGTTACAATTTGGACGTTACCGAGCGGGTATGTGATGCAATCCGAAATGTTATCGGAAATACCCCTCTTATTATAAAAATAGGATATTACAAAGACGACATGCAGCTTGCAAGCCTTGCTGAAATTGCCAATAAATATGCCGATGGCATTTCGGG
>JAYRRJ010000105.1:0-4383 GCA_041910135.1 Candidatus Levyibacteriota bacterium | reverse complement strand
CATTCTTGCTCATGACTTTGATGCTGTCCTCATCAATCATTTCTTTTGCAATAGCATGCCGTTCGCAATAGCGCATATACATCCGAAGTAGTTCTCGGGCGAATATGCTGGCTTCGTCCCCGCCGGCAGCTCCTTTGACCTCAATTATTGCGTTTCTTGTGTCAAGAGAAGAACCTGATTCGGCTTTTTCTTCATATGAAACTTCAAATTGGGACGTGTCGACGTGTTTTTCCAATTCTTCCTTCTGTTGTTTGAGAGCATTAATTTCTTCGTGTGCCAAAACCGACATTTCAGGATCTGACAAGAGCTTTTCAGCTTCAGATATCTTAAAATCCAGTTCGTAAATTTGTGCTAAGAGTTCGTCTTTGTTCATATGGATATTGTATCAGTTGCAGAATATGCAATGGGAACGAGGAAATTGTGCTTATTTTTTGAGTGCTTCAAGCATCTCGCGGAGAGTTTTTGGTGTGTTGTCTTTTTCGTCTTCTTTTTGTGCCTTTTTAACGACAGGGCGTGCCGCTTCCATTTTCTTCTGGAATTTCTCAATCCTTGAAGCGGTGTCAACGAATTTTTGCTGTCCTGTGTAAAACGGATGGCAATTGTAGCAAAGCTCGACTGTAATTCTTTCGGAAGTAGAACCCACAGTAAAAGCATTCCCGCAAGAGCAGGTTACTTGAGCCTCATAATATTTTGGATGTATCTGTGCTTTCATATCCGAACTATTATACAAGATTAAGCTTCAAAATACAAGGGAATAACCTATTCATTTCTTCAAAAAAAGATGGAACGGATGGTAGTGAAGTCTGCCTTCGGCTAAAAGAATTCCAAGAATAACAAGAACTGAGCCTACCACAAATGTCGTATCGGGGAATTCTCCCAAAAGTGGTACTGCTACGAGAATTGTTATGACCGGATCGATATACGTAAAAACGCCTACGTCGGCTGCTGTAAGATATTTTAACGCAAATGTCTGTAAAAAATAGGCGATAAGAGATGAAAAGAAAATTCCGAACGTAAGGCCTACGATACCATGAAGGTTTATATTAGGTAAGAACCCGTATTCTCCCACTTCCTGAATAAAAAAAGGTACAAACCCAATAGAACCAGTAATAAAAGTCCAAAAAGTTATCGCGTAAGGGCTATTGCGCTTCATCATCTTTCGCATGAGTATGACCGCGGTAGCACTCCCAAGCATTGCAAAAAGATAGTAGAGATTCCCAACAGCGGCAATTTTCCCATCAAGAACAAGGGGAGCTCCGAGTACGACTGTGACACCGACGAGCCCGACCAAAGAGCCTGTGACGAGTTTTCTTTTGGGCCTTTCCTTCCTACAGAGGAAGACAAGAGAGTAAAGGATAAGAAAAATAGGTGCCGATGATGCGATAAGTGCAGCGTTAATACTCGGAGCCTTAAGGAGTCCGTGAAAAAAGAACGCTATATTGACTGTAATTCCCAAAAAACCCGCAACGAACACATTGAGATAGTCTTTTTTGTTGACTTTCAAATGTCCCTTCATAAAGGGTAGCATCAGAAGAGGCGGAACAATAAAGCGGAGGAATGCAAGCGTATACGGATGGATATCGGACAGCGCCCATTTGAAGACTGGGGGGGCTGCGCCCCAAATCATGTTAGCAAGGACAAGCGCGAGAATAGCGGATTGGGATTTAGATAATTTCATTTGGCAGGCTTGAGATTTGAACAGTCTTTTTGACGATTTCCCCTGCCTGGTTCTTCGTCCGTAGTTCAACTTCGGTCTCACTTATTGGCACAACAATGTAGGAAATTTCTTTTTTTTCAGCGTATTTGAATTGTTTTTCGATAGGCGCAGTGTTATCAAGATAACATTCGGCACAAATGGCCTGATAGCGTAAAGCAGAGCATACATCAAAAGAAAGTTGAGCGGATTCGGGTGATGCAACGGTAACAAGAACCGATTTATTTTTCATCTTCTCAAATAAATTATTTTCATCCATTGCATCTAACAGTCTATCGAAGCCAAATGCAAACCCAACAGAGGGGAGTGTTGCCGTGCCGAACATACCGATTAAGTTATCATATCGACCTCCGCCGCCTACGGAACCGGCAGTATATCCTTCGATTTCAAGTTCAATGATAGTTGAGGTATAGTAATCCAATCCACGTGCCAACGTGGGAAGAAACTCAATTTGGTTTTCCAAAACACCCATTTCCATAGACTTTTTCATTACAAGTTGTATCCAAGGGGTAGGGTCTGAGCGCTTTATTGCAAGAATTGCCTCCTGAGCTTTTTCTGATGAATCATACTCACCCCGCGTTATGAGTTCCTCTATGACCATTTCTTCTCCAATTTTCTTAAGTTTGTCTATTGCGCTGACAGTGATTTTTGACACATCTTCAAACACTTTCCTGTCGTTGATAATAAACCTGAATTTTTCAAACCCCAATGCCCTCAGTGAGGATGCGGCGCAGGCAATTATTTCGGCATCAGCTTCAGGTGTAGGACTTGCTATGGTATCGATATCGCACTGCAAAAATTCCCTGAAACGGCCTTTCTGAGTGTTTTCCGCTCTCCAGACGTTTTGGATTTGGTATCTTTTGAATGGGAAGGGAAGTTCGTTTTGGTATTGTGCAACAACTCTTGCCAGGGGAACTGTTTGGTCGTACCTCATCGCGACTTTCCGCTGCCCGTTGTCTTCAAAACGGTACATGAGTTTGTCTCCTTCTTCACCGTATTTACCCATAAGAATATCCTCGTATTCCAATGCGGGGGTTTCCAAAGGCTCAAAGCCATAGGACTCAAATACCTTTCTCAGGGTTTCTATAACGTATTGCCGTTTTCGTGCTTCTTTTGGCAAGAAATCACGAAAACCTTTCAGTGTTCTTGGTTCAATTTTCATATATCTGTATTGTACTGTTTGCGCACTTTTCAAACAAGTGGAAGTGTTAGCATGGTGACTGAATAGGAGCGAAAAAAAATTATCCCTTAAAATTCCTTCCTTGCTCGGCTCGTCCTACCGCCTGGCGAGAAGCTTCGTCCAGCGGGTGTTGTGTATTTGAGGTGCTTGGACTGTCTTCCTCTTTTGCTTCCGTTCTTTGAACCACTTCAGGGCCCTTTTTTTGAGCGTTTTGCTGTGCAATTTGGGCCATCTCGGCCTCAATTGCTTTTACCCGTTGAAACGTTGCGGCTTGTTCGGTTTTTTTCTTCATTTCTTCTTCCTGAGAGGTATATCCCGCAACCTGCTGGGTCGCGCTTTTTAGCGATGCACCGCTTGCACCTACTACTTGTTTGAAAGTTTCCTTGACAAAGTCTTTGCCCGCATCGGCAACTGCACCAAGGATAGAATCACCGTCTGACATATGAATAGTATAAAGAATAAAGCATCAAGTATAAAGGGTTAGCGAGTCTTACCTTAATCCTTAATACTATAACTACTGGTTGGGGGCTTCTTTGAGTTTGACATCAATATTTTTTGTATCCCCATCTCTATAAAGCGTAACGGTAATCGTATCTCCCACCTTCTTTTTTGAAATAAGAAGTGCGAGTGAGGCGTCGGTATCATTCACTTGTTTGCCGTCGATTTTTGTGATGATATCTCCGGCCTTTATTTCTGCCTCATCCGCTGAAGAGCCGGGCACAACGGTCTGCACCAATGCTCCTTGCGGCATTTCATTAAGAAGTGCTGCCCGTTGGGAAATAATGTTGTAGGTAACACCAAGGAAGGGTCGAGTGAATTTACCTGTTTGGTTGAAATTGTCTAAAGATTCTTTTACCAGGTCTATTGGAATTGCAAACCCGATGTTTTGTCCCTGCTCCGAGACCGCGGTATCGATTCCGATTACCTGTCCGGCAGAGTTAAGGAGTGGGCCGCCCGAATTTCCGGGGTTAATAGCAGCATCTGTTTGAATAACGTTGTCTAACCGCTCGGCAAACCCTGCATAAGAGCTTCCTGCCGTTATTCCTCGTCCGAGCCCGGAAACAACACCGGTTGTAACTGTGTTTCGGAACTCACCAAGAGCAGTTCCTATAGCAATAACACTTTGTCCGACCTGAAGATTGCTTGATGTGCCGAGAGTTATTTCCGGAATACCGTTAGCCGGTGGATTTTTAATCGAAATAATGGCGATGTCATTTGCGGGGTCTCGGTAAATCTTGTCAACATCATATTTATTTCCTTTCTCATCGATGACGATATAATCTGCCTGGCTTGAGACAACGTGCTTATTGGTAACAATTATTCCTTCCTTTTTGACTACAAAACCCGTGCCGATATAGTCCTCTTGAGGCTGGCCGTCTGTAGGTGTCGGTTGGGGAGGTGTATTAAAGAAGAATGAAAAGGGCCCGGTGTCTCTTTGAGTTAAAGAATTTTTGATTCCGATGGTAACAACGCTTGGGCTTACTTTTTT
>JAYRRJ010000104.1:0-5353 GCA_041910135.1 Candidatus Levyibacteriota bacterium | reverse complement strand
TGTAAGTCGTGAACGACCCGGCTCCAAACGCTTTTGCGACCGGACGGGACCCAAAACATGCAGCTGTTTGTGCGACAACCGGAATACTAGAAAAGCTTTCAAAGTCCGAGCTTGAGGGGGTCATAGGACACGAACTCTCTCATGTCAAAAATTTCGACACAAGGCTGATGGGGGTTGTGTCGATTCTGGCAGGAAGCATAGTAATCCTTGCAGACTTTTTTATGAGGAGCCTGTGGTGGGGAGGTCTTGGAGGACGCGGTAGGGATAGGGAGGGAAACAGCGGAAATGGTTTGTTTCTCATCATAGGGCTTATTGCAGCAATACTGGCACCGATTGCCGCAACCCTCATTCAACTTGCCATCTCAAGACGGCGTGAATTTTTGGCTGATGCAGACGGGGCACTGCTTACCCGATATCCTGAGGGGCTAGCAAGGGCGCTTGAGAAAATTGCTGCAGACAAGAATGTTTTGAAACATGCATCCAATGCAACCGCGCATCTTTATATTGAAAATCCATTTAAAGCTGACTCCGGAAAGAAAACAGGGGCATTTTTGGCAGGTCTTTTTTCAACGCACCCACCCATTGAAGAACGGGTTAAGATCCTCCGCTCAATGTAGTTTTTAAGGTATAATTAGAAAATGTATCATTCGATTGCTGTTGGAAAAGGTGTTTTGCATCTTTCAAAACTATTAAATCGGGCAGGCTCCACATGGCCGGGACACTTGGCACTCAAAACAGACGCACGACTCGTAAAAAAAGTGCTCCTAAAAAACAAAGGGGTAAAAGTTGTTCTTATTGCAGGAACCAATGGAAAAACAACGACAACAAAAGCCTTAGTTCATGTTTTGGAATCAAACGGAATATCCACGCTTACGAATACTGCCGGTGCGAATTTGCTCAACGGACTTGCATCGCTTCTCGTTGCTCACGTAACAATTGGGGGAACTCTCCGTCACAAAACAATCATATTCGAAGTCGATGAGAATACGCTCCCACTTGTTCTTGAAGAGATTCCTGAACCTGACGCCCTTATTTTACTTAATCTTTTCCGCGACCAGCTAGACCGCTATGGCGAGATCAATACGACGGCCGAGAAATGGAAAGAATCTTTCAAAAAGTTTTCTCCCAAAACTCTAGTCGTTGCCAATGCCGATGATCCTCAGGTGGCACATATAGCTATGAGTGCGAAAAACAAAGTTTTTTATACGGTGGACAACGTTTTAAAAAAAACAAAAACCCTTTCTCACGCCGTCGATTCAACAACGTGCCCGGAGTGCAATAACCCACTCATCTATTCAGCGATTTCCTATTCGCATCTTGGAAATTACAAATGCAGTAACTGCGATTTTCAAACTCCGAAAGCAAAACAATACGTTTTCAAATCGAATTTATTAGGAACCTATAACGCGTATAATTTAACTTCGGCAATGCTTTTGTCAGACAAAGTATTTGACATACTCCCATACGACTCGGCAAAAAGCCTTTTAAGTTTTAAACCTGCATTTGGAAGACAGGAAACAATTGATATCGATGGTCGAAAAGTCATGGTTCTGCTTTCAAAAAACCCAACCGGCCTTAATGAATCGTTAAAAGTCGCAATTGAGAACAACTCCTCTACTCTTTTGATTTTACTCAACGACCGCATACCTGACGGGCGCGATATCTCCTGGATTTGGGATGTTGATTTTGAAATCTTAAAGAACAAAAATATAAAGGTTTTTGTGTCCGGGGACAGAGCGTATGACATGGCCAACCGATTACTTTTTGCAGGAATTACCCACGAAGTATCCGAAAATTTTGAGGAAGCTTATTCGACGATTTTAAAGCAAACTCCGCATGGAAAAACGCTTACTATTTTGCCCACCTACTCGGCTATGCTTGAAGTTCGAAAACTTATTTCGGGAAAGGCAATACTATGAAGCAAAAACTTATAATCGGCTGGCTTTACCCACTTCTTATGTCAACTTATGGTGACAGAGGAAATATTATTGTTCTTGAGAGAATCGGCCGGGATGCCGGGCTTGATATCGAAATAAAGAAAATTGAAGCGGAAGATGATGCCTCGGAACTTCTGAAATGCGACCTACTTTTTATGGGAGGTGCGCAGGATCTGCAGCAAGAAATCGTAAATAAGGACTTACTGGAGAATAAAGGAGAGATTCTCAAACAAATGATAGAAGGGGGAGTCCCGGGTCTTTACATTTGCGGAGCTTTCCAATTCTTAGGCAACTATTATAAAGATGCGTATGGAACGAAAATCCCAGGTCTTTCCGTCTTTGATATGCATACCGAAAGCTACAAATCAAAAAATAGACTTATCGGAAATGTTGTTATCAAACCCTCTCTAGAGCTGGGTGAAAAAACATATTTCGTTGGGTTTGAAAATCACGGTGGGAGAACATTTTTGAAAAATAATGATGAAGCCTTTGCAAAAGTTGTTGTGGGATACGGAAATAACGGAGATGATAAGACGGAAGGAATACATTACAAGAACTCAATTGGAACCTACCTTCACGGACCCATCCTACCCTCAAACCCGGAGCTGGCGGTTTATCTTCTTAAAAGAGCTTACAAAAAGAAATACGCTATAGATTTAGAAATTGATTTTAATGATGTACTTTCTAAAAAAGCCAGACTTCAGATGCTAAAAAGATTGAAGACCACATATTAACTCTTGTAAGCTCAGCCTCAAGAAGGTATACTTAGAGGCATGAAAATTGACATTGCAAAAGTCGCAAAACTCGCAAATCTCACGCTTTCCCCCGACGAAGAAAATGAATTTGATAAGCAGCTCAATGACATTGTCGGCTATGTCGAAAAACTAAACGCTGTCGACACATCATCCGTTGAACCCACAGCTCAAGTGACCGGTCTTAAAAATAGGCTGAGAAACGACAGTTTTGCAGATGATAGCTTTACTCAAGAGGAGGCAATTTCGGGAGGCAAAAAAACCCACAACGGACTTTTTGTCGTAGACAAATTGGTTGACACAACTTAGATGGACATAACAAATCTTACAATTAATGACATTATCAATGGGTACAAAGAAAAGAAATTTTCTGTTTCCGAAGTTGTAAATTCATACGTTGCAAGGATAGAAAAATTAAATCCGAAACTTAATGCATTCATAACAATAGACTCGGAAAATGCAAAGAGAAAGGCAAAGGAGCTTGATGATAAAGTGTCCTCAAGCCCCCTTCACGGAGTTCCTTTTGGTATTAAAGATATGTTTTTGACAAAAGGAGTTAAAACTACAGCGGCATCAAACGTATTAAAAGATTATATTCCCCACTATTCTGCGACCGTAGTAGACCGGCTTGAAACTGCCGGTGCGATTTCTCTTGGCAAACTCAACCACGACGCATGGGCACACGGCTCAAGCGGTGAAAACAGCGATTTTGGCAATACATTAAATCCTTGGGACACTAATTATGTCCCCGGCGGGTCATCGTCGGGCTCAAGCGCTTCTGTTGCCTCTGGTATGGTTCCATTCGCAACCGGAACCGACACGGGTGGCTCCATACGGCTTCCCGCATCTTTCACGAATACCGTCGGTCTTAAACCGACATATGGACTCGTGCCACGATACGGAGTCATCTCGATGGCATCATCACTTGATTCAATGGGACACTTCACAAAAAACGTTTCCGATTCTGCAGAGATTCTGAACATAACAGCGGGCTTCGATGGATACGACGCTACTTCTTCAGAAAGAGAAATGGAGAACTACTCCGCCCTTCTTGGAAAGGACATTAAGGGGCTTACAATTGGAGTCCCTAAAGAATATATTTCAACGGGACTATCCAGTGACGTTAAGGAGGTTTTCGAAAATGCTCTTAAGACTCTTGAAAAACTTGGAGCAGAGGTCGTGGAGATATCACTTCCCCACACCGATGAAGGGATAGCAGTCTATTACATTATCCAACCTTCGGAAGTTAGTTCAAATCTCGCTCGGTATGACGGAATAAGATACGGAAATGAGAGAAGTCATTTTGGAAAAGAAGCAAAAAGACGCATTATGCTTGGAACTTTCACCCTTTCATCCGGCTATTACGACGCGTATTACAAAAGAGCGATGCAGGTCAGGACCTTAATCAAGGATGACTTTGATAATGCATTTAAAAAAGTTGATGTTCTTGTATCTCCTGTCTCTCCTACCCCTCCGTGGAAATTTGGCGAGAAAACTAATGACCCATTGGCAATGTATCTATCGGATGCTTTAACCGTAACCATCAATTTGGCAGGAGTTCCCGGCCTTGCCGTTCCGGCGGGTTTCTCAGCCAACAAACTTCCAATTGGCATTCAATTCATCGGTCCGCATTTTTCAGAAAGTAAATTATTCCAGGTAGGATACGCTTTTGAGCAAGAAACCGGATTTTATAAACACACACCAAATATATGAACGAAGCATTAAGAGAATATTTATTTTTGTTAGCAAAAGAAGGATACGCGAAGGATCCCGGAACGAGAAACGACGATGGCTCTATGACCATCAAGCATTCCAATGGTGATTGGAGCACTGTAGATATTTATTGGGGAGGAGAACCATATTCCGGATGCGAAACAGTTTCGTACAAAGGGAAACCTTATTGGTCTATGGTTTATTACGGAGCTGTTGCATCAACAGTTGCTGACGTTAATTCTGTTTATGGACTACTCAGAGCTTCGCTCGCAAACACTGACGAAGAATTTCCCCTCAGAGGACCTAAGGAATTTGCAGAGGAAAAAATGGCCTACCGGAACCACTGGCATGGAACTCTTGAAAGATTTGAAGGCAAAGAAAAAATCCTTGAAAACGGAGCCGAAATTTACTCAGCGTCCTATATGGGCGGTTTGGTAAACCAAAGAGAAGAATAATATGAATACATACGAAACAGTAGTCGGAATGGAAATACACGTCGAGCTGTCGACGCAAAGCAAGATGTTTTGTCGCTGCTCGGTGCCGACCCTTTCCGACAAACCGAATACAAGAACTTGTCCCGTGTGCCTTGGTCTTCCCGGAGCACTCCCATTCCCCAACAAACAAGCGGTTGAGGATTGTATAAAAATCGGACTCGCGCTTAACTGCTCTATCAACACGAAATCATTTTTTGAAAGAAAAAACTATTTTTATCCCGACCTGGCGAAGGGCTTTCAGACTTCCCAATACCTTCATCCTTTCGGCGAAAAAGGTTATTTGGATATTCAAGTGGGAAAGGAAACGAAACGGATTGGTATAACAAGAGTTCACATGGAGGAGGATACCGGAAAGCTGACCCACTCAACAGTTGACGGGAAAGAAGTTTCTTTGATAGATTTCAATCGCTCGGGAGTACCACTTGTTGAAATCGTGACCGAACCCGATATTAGAACG
>JAYRRJ010000103.1:0-3968 GCA_041910135.1 Candidatus Levyibacteriota bacterium | reverse complement strand
CATTATGGGAAGTTTTAGATCCAAATTTTCGTATAATGCTCCCATTTGCGGAATAACAAAAATATTCATAAGAACTATAACAATAATAACGCCCGAAACGATAATAGAAGGGTAAAAAAGGGCCGATTTTACTCTTTTATGCACCTCTTCTGACTTTTCTAAATTATCCGCAAGTCTTTCAAGAACCTTGTCAAGAATTCCTCCTTCTTCCGCAGACTTTATGAGTGCTATGTAAGTTGTTGAAAAAATAAGTGGATAGTTGGACATTGCTTGTGATAGAGATTTTCCTTCGGATAGATTTGCGATGAGATCATCTATCATCTTTTGCATTTGAGGTTTGTTGGTTTGATGCTTGAGGATATTAAGACTCTCAATAACAGTGAGTCCAGTTAAAATCATCGATGCAAGTTGCCTCGTAAAAAGTACAATATCACCGCTTTTGACCCGTGAAAAATATCCCATGATACTTGATTGTTTTTTTTCAAGGTTCTTAACGGCAAGGGGGGTAAGGCCTTTTGAGCGGAGATAATCAATGACTTCTTTTTGGTCATTTGCCTCAAGTTTGCCTTTCTCTTTTGTCCCTTCTTTGGTTGCTGCTAGGTATGAGTATTCCATATTATCCAAGTAGCCTGTTCAAGGTATCCGGACGGAGTGCATATGCATGGGCTGTATCAAGAGTTATAAGTCCTTCCTGTACTAATTTAGCAAGTGAAACCTCTATAGAATTCATGCCTTCATCTGATGAGGTTTCAATTGTTGAATCGATGAGGTGCGTTTTTCCTTCACGGATATTCGAACGTATAGCTGTCGTTGCTACCAAAACCTCCGTTGCCACCACTCTGCCCGCTTCGATTGTCGGAATAAGCCGCTGCGATACGACGGCTTCGAGGGTTGCTGCAAGTTGAATACGTACCTGGTTTTGTTGTATTTCCGGAAATGAATCAATAATCCTGTCAATTGTTTGGGCAGCTGAATTAGTATGTAAGGTTGAAAACACAAGATGTCCGGTTTCGGCAATTGTTATTGCACTTGCGATGCTTTCAGGGTCTCTCATTTCCCCGACTATTACGACGTCAGGGTCTTCACGAAGCGCACTTTTTAACCCCTCGTTCCACGTGAGTGTGTCGTGTCCCAGTTCCCTTTGGGAGATAACGCTTTTCCCTTTGGGAAAGACATATTCAATAGGGTCTTCTATCGTGAGTATGTTTGCCGCCCGCGTCATGTTTATTTCATTTACTATTGAAGCAATGGTGGTCGTTTTTCCATGCCCTGTCGGTCCAGTTATGAGAACAAATCCTTGTTTGAGTGAAGCTAGCCTGTGACATATGGAGGGAAGCCTCAGTTCCTCTATGGTTTTTACTTTTGGTGGCAGCAATCTGAAGGCAGCTGCCATCGTGCCTCTTTGGAAATAAATGTTTACTCTAAATCTTCCTTTATCTCCAAATGTCCCTCCGCCATAGCCGTAAGAAAAATCTAAAGCACGATTGGTTAAAAACATTTCCTTCTGTGCGGGACTTAGAAGAGATAATGTCATCTGTTCCAAAGTGGGCTCTGACAAAGGTGCTACCGACGAGAGTTGCTGTAGTATCCCGTTTATGCGATACACCGGAGGAAGACCCACCAGAAGATGCAGGTCTGAAGCATTTGTTGAAACGGCCTTTTCCAGTAATTGATTTAAGTCCATATTTTATTCTTGAGCAACACGTAATATTTCGTCAATTGTTGTCACGCCCGCTAAAACCTTCAGATACCCGTCTTGTTTCATCGTTATCATACCGTCTTCTCTGGCTCTATTCTCGATGGTGGTACTGTCACTTTTGGTTAAAATAAGTTTTGCAATATTGTCGGTAACAGCCATCACCTCGAAAATGCCGATACGTCCTAAAAAGCCTGAATGTCCACAAACTTCACACCCTGCCCCTTTGAATAACCGCAACTGTCCGTTTGTTTTAGGCATGAGTGGCCCGAGGGTCTTGCGCATTTCTTCCACAATTTCTGCCGGCGGAACATAGTCTACTTTGCAGTGCGAGCAAATTTTACGGGCTATGCGTTGTCCCATCGCAGCATTGATGGTTGATGCAAGAAGGAATGTCTCCGCACCCATGTCAATAAGACGCGGAAGGGAACCAGATGCGCTATCGGTGTGTAGGGTTGAAAAAACCAGATGTCCAGTAAGTGACGCTTGTATGGCAAGCTCCGTTGTTTCCTTGTCACGGATTTCTCCGACAAGAATAATGTTCGGGTCTTGCCTAAGAAATGCCCGCAAGCCCGATGCAAATGTGAGTCCAACATCATCGTTGATTTGCACCTGGTTGGCGCCCGGTATTTGGTATTCGACCGGATCCTCAAGAGTAAGGATATTTACCCGAGTCGTATTGAGTTTTGAAAGAACCGCGTACAATGTGGTCGTTTTTCCGGAGCCGGTGGGTCCACAAACAAGGATGATGCCGTGCGGCCGGAGCATGGCCGCTTCGAGCGTTCGAAGAGAGGGGCCGGACAATCCGAGATCTGCAAGCGTTGGAACGCCTCCGGATTTTCGAAGGAGCCTCATTACAATTTTTTCTCCAAAAACAGTGGGAAGTGAGCTGACACGAAGGTCAACCTCCTCATCTCCTACTTTAAAATTGAAGCGACCATCTTGTGGAGCTCTGTGTTCGTCTATTTTCATCCCGGACAAAATTTTGACGCGCGAAATGACAGCCTCACTTACTCCCAACGGGAGCGACAACCGCTCATACAGAATTCCGTCAATTCTGTAGCGGACCCTCACTCTATCTTCCTGCGGTTCCAAATGAATGTCGGATGCGCGGCTTTTGACTGCGTATTCAAGGATTGTTGAGACGATTTTTGCAATTGGGGCTTCTTTAATGACTTCAGAGATGCTTTGCAAGTCGAATGTTTTCACTTTTTGTATCTGCTCACTTTCCTTAAGGGCCTCTTTCACCTCTCCAACAAGCCCGAAACTATATTGGGTTTGAATTGCTTGGGTTATCTCCGTCGGTATTCCCTGAAAAGCCTTTATTGTTGCGCCGGTCTTTTGTTTTACAAATTCAATTGCTTCTACATCATTCGTGTTGCTCATGACAATAGAAAGCACCTTTGCTTCTTTATCAAATGCAAAAGGGATGAGATTGAAGCGTTCAGCAACCGATTTCGGGATAAATCCCAGAGCCTCAGGCGAGAATGGTAAAGTAGCAACGCTTGTAAAAGGAACGTTCAAAAGCTTGGCTTGTGCTTCATAATATTTTTCCTCAGGTACTATGTTTAAATCATGTATTAATTTGTCCAATTCGGTATTCTGTTTTGCTGCCTCTATTTTCAGTCTCTGATATTGTTCCTGGGTTATAAGTTTTTCCTGGATGAGAATTGTGCCGATGCTTGGCCTTTCGAAAGTTTCATCGGATGGGTTATATTGACTTTGGACAGGTATAGCCATTCTATTTTTTCCTCACTAAAAACAACGCTTTTTCAAAAGCGGCATATTCATCGTACCCAATATGTGCTTTTGCTGTCAACATATTGTATAAATAAGAAAATATGGCGAGTATCCTCCTTCTGGGTTCAAAAACCAAAGCATTTGAATATCTTGATGTTTATATCGGTGAAAAGAATATCCCAAGTTACAATATTGATAGACTTGATGGGGTAAAAGTAGAAGAGATTCGCGACATAAAGAAGAAGCTCTCTTATAAAAGCGTCGGGAACCGGCTTTTTTTCATGCACGGTGAAATTACTGTTGAAGCCCAAAATGCGTTGCTAAAAAGCGTTGAAGAACACTCTCCTGCTACGCATTTCATTTTTGTGGCTGAGAAAGAAGATGACTTGCTTCCCACAATCCGCTCGCGTTGTTTTATTGTCCGACTCGAAAAAGAAGCGGTTAAAAGTGAGGGAATAAAAGGTCTGATTTCCCTTTATTTCTCAAAAGACGAATGCGACTGGGATGTTCTCGACAAAATCTTGAAAGAAAT
>JAYRRJ010000102.1:0-12044 GCA_041910135.1 Candidatus Levyibacteriota bacterium | reverse complement strand
CTATTCAGGTGGATTAGCTAGTTATCTATGGGAAGATATACTGTGATTGGTTTTTGTTGACTCTCAATAGTTGCAGTCCCTTTAAAGACAAATATCGGCAAAAGTGTCCCCCCCTCAAAGTCACTAAAGTATCCAACGTCAACCGATGTGAAAACTGTTGAGTTGATGGTTTTTGTTGTCCTTTCTTTATAGTCATCTCCGACCGAAACAATTATGCCCTTATTGTTTTTTATCATTTCTTCCGCACTTGACAAGTTGGGTAGTACAATAGATCTTTGTGGTTGATATTGTGGAGCAAAAACATAGGTCAATTTATTTATTTTTCCGTCTTTTGTTATTAGAATATGTGCTATCGCATCGCTTCCAAACTGTCTAAAAACAGTCAGGTTGTTGACCTTTTCTTTGAAAGATACGTCGATAATGTCTGCTTGGGATAGGTCTTGGACTTTTGAGAGGTCGTCTGTTTTGTTTGAAAAATAGGTGATTGTCGGACTCGAGGAATCAACTGGAAGAGACAATGAGCTTACCATGGAGAGCGCTATCTCGGCATAATTCGACGTTGTATTTTTGGGGGCTGCCGAATCACTAAAAACCAGGGTCCTTGAGTAAATGTAAATTGTTAATGTTTTTGAGTCTTTTTGCATAAACATGACCTGTCCGTTGGGGGTGTTTATTATGCGCTCCGTGCCTCCAGTCATAAGTTTTTCCTGGATTTTTGAGATAGTGTCTACTGGAATGCTTGTCGGTGCCTGGGCATAGATGGTTTCGGTTGTTGGAAGACTTTTTTGTTCGTATCTAAAAATTACATCTCCCAGGTTGCTGTCTTTTGCAACAGATGAGGATTCAATTTTGGAAGAAATGGCTGAGTGGGTGTTGTTTTTAGTCCCAATGGGCACAAGGGTGGGGGTGGTTTGATCCGGGAGTGTCGTCTTTTGCTTTTTGGCAAACAGAGTTATAAAGAGCAGTAAGAGGAAGAACGCGCTAAAAATAATGGCTATTAAGAACCTTTTTTTAAACGACAGTAAATTATCAGACATATTAAATATTCGTTGGATTACAGGGAATACCGTGAATTCCATCGTCAGAGTCACAATTTGAGGGTGCTACTTCCTGAGGCACATACGGCGGTGAAAGCGGGGCTCCTATAATTTCATAATGTACATGAATACCGGTAGAATGACCTGTTGTGCCCATGATTCCCAACTCTTCTCCTGCCATGACTTGCTGTCCAACCTTTACCTCAACTATTGCAAAATGCCCATAAAGGGCGACAATGCCATTGCTATCTTTTACTTTCACACTATTGCCATAATGAATTGAGCAGTCTCCCGCAGCCGTGCAGTCGTGGGTTTCTATTACGGTACCGTCAAACGCACTTACGACCGGAGGCGAAGAGGCGTTTGCGATATCAAGCGCGTTTAGATGAAGCGGTCCATGGTCATAGGCGCCGAGTGGTCCTTGTGTTATTATTCCAGTCGTCGGCCAGCCGCCGTCTCCCCCTTTTGGATTTCCCACCTTTGTTCTTACGGTGCTTGTTTGTGCAAAAACCCCGACCCCATAAGACAGGAAAAATAAATATAAAATAAGGGATAAAAATAATCGTCTCATTATTTATAGAGATATTTGATTGTTACCGTTGATGCGTCTATGTTTTTTCCCACAATATACTCATTTGTGCTTTTTTTGGCTTTCTCAAATTGGTCTGTAAAACTATCGGGGGAAGCGGCATCGTACTTAAAATGCATAAGATAAACGTTTTCGTCGCGGTCATATTCCAAAAGATAAATGTGGGTTTCGTGCGGAAGATACTGAGAAAGAGCGGTGTTGTTGGTCGGAAGGGGTGTGGGCGAGGCGGCTGCGCTTAAGAAAGACTGTTGAAGAATTATTTGTCCCCGAAGAAGGAGGGTGAGGGTGTATGTGGAAACGGGTTCTATTGGGGTGGCTGTAGTAAGAATGAGTTTGTTGGCCTGCCTGTTGACCGAGAGCGGCACTTCTATTTTTTTGGCAGCATTTGAGGGAGGGGAGAGGGTGAGTTTTGTTTGTATCTTACTGGAGTCAAGTGCCGGGTCGAGGATGATTGTAAACGTCTGATTTTGTGAAGGGGTGAGTGCCTGGAAGGGGTCCGGGGAGACCTCTTTTATCAGCTGTGTGGTTGTGTCTTTTGGGACTTTTTGCGCGGATGGCTGCGGTTGCGAGGGCCCCTTTTTAAGGGAAGAAACAAAGAGGAAAAGAACAGTCAGAACAACCAAAGATACAAAAACTCCCGCAACATACATTAACTTTTTTAAAAGTGGCTGTTTCATATTCCCTTAAACTTCTTGTAAAAACTCGTAAAATTGCCTCTGGCCGGGTCGTTGTGGTCGTTTACGTGGCATATCGGCGCATACATCTCGTAAGCGTACACAAATGCGTCGGTGTAGATACAAGTATTTCCTATGCTGCTCGGAATTTCAAGCGACCCTCCGACATTGTTTGTTTCAAAAGTGCCCATTAGCTGATTGAGGCTTCCGGCTGCGCAGGTAACGTTTTCGGTAAAACCAGCATCAGAGGGATTAAGACAGCCGAAGGGGTAGGTTGCAGCGGTGTCAAATCCGGATTCTGTGCCCCATATGGATGCAAGAATAAGTGGGTTGACATTGTATTGAATGCCAGCATCATAAATTTGACCCAAATTTGTCTCTTTGCCTGCAAGGGGAAGTCCTGACGAATTGGCGACAACAGTTGTAATAAAAGTGGCTCTGTCACCAAGCACATTGGTATTTCGTCCTTGGCCAACAACGAGGGCTAAAAATTCTGGTGGGTCACCGGTTACACTTCCTGTTCCACTTCCGCTTTTTGCTCCGGCAGCAAGTCTGGCCGAGAGGACATTGTTAATGTAGGTGTCCTCTGCTGTAGGGTGAAGAATTACCTTGAAGGGCTTTTGGTTGCCCGGTTCTTCAAGAGACCACGTTACGAGGGTTGACGTTGAGTCTGCAGCCTGTATTCCATCGGTTAGAACAAATCTTGCATTGGTGGGTATAGTATCAACAAGAATTATTTTTTCGACCGGAACCTTCCCTACGCTAGCATCATACGTATAGCTTACGGTGTATGCGATATCTTCCCCATTGTTGATAGCGGTAGGGCCGGAGAGCGTAAGTGTCAATCCGGGAATTTTATTTGCCTGACTTGAGCTTCCGGGGAGAGTGGAAGAGGTAGGGGTTTGACTCGTTGAGTCGTCGTTGTCGGAAGAAGATGAGCCTTTAAAAAAGAAAAAATAAATAAGAATAATGCCAACTACAATTAATATGGCGGCAATTACCCACGGAGCAATCGCAGCGCCCCCAGCAGCAGCCCCTCCCGCTGCAGCAGAACCACCTGCGGCAGCACCCCCCGCTGCACCAGCCGCAGCTGTGCCACCAGCTGTCGCTGCGCTGCTTGCGGCAGCACCCCCGGCCGTCGCGGCGCTCCCTGCTCCGGCTGCCTCACCCGCCACTGATGCTCCTTGCGCCGCTGTTCCTGCAGCTTCTGCGGCGGATGCTGTCCCTTCTGCCGCTTGGGAGGCCGATTTTCCTCTTCTTGCCCAATCAAGAGTGTGTTTAGTTTTGTTGCCAATGTCCTTTAGATTTTGAACAGACTCGCTTGAGCCTTGTGACTCTTCATTCTTCTCTCCATTTTTTTCTTCTACACTTTCTTCAGGAGGGTCATCTGGTTCTTCTTGCCAGGGAGGAGGGGTGTCGTTTTTCATGGTTAGCTACTTTGTTGCAATGGGTTTTGTTGGAGATTTTGGACCGGTTGGGGTATGCCGGGAGAAGGTGGGGGTAGTGGTGAGGGGGAGGCGGACGTTGAGAGAATTGGTGGGTTTTGAACAAATTGTTGCACTGTGGGAGCCGGCGGTTGTGTTGGTGGGGTTTGTGTGATGGGTTGGATCGCAGGTGGCATTTGTTGTGGGAACGGCTGGAGTGGTGCCTGTTGTTGTGGCTGTGGGACTGCCGGACCTGCTAGGGGATCTTGTGGCGTGGGCTCTACGGGGGGTTGCGGATTTTGTACCTCGTTTTGCATGGTGTCTTGAGGTTTTGAGGTGACAAGGTCGTATTCAAACTGGGACGCGACGAATTGTGCCGTAACGTGGTTTTGCCCTGCAAAAAGAAGACCTTCGCCCACTTGGGCTGTTAGGAGATACTGCTTTTCTCCCTCTGACAGGTTGAGGGTTTTAGCAAGCGCTTCAACTTCGGAAGAGCCCTGCTTTAGAAGTATTTGCACAGAAGAGCTTGAAAGAATAGCTTTTCCATAATCTGAAGAAAGGAAGTCCTCAATATCTTGCGTAAGGGTGGTGAGTCCCAGGTAGTATTTTCTGCACCTCTTTGCAATTCCCTGCAAAAATGCGGCCGAATCCGGGTAGCGCATCATGTACCACGCCTCATCAACAATGAGGATCCTTTTCTTCATTTTTGTTCTGACACGAGTCCATATAAAGTCCAAAATAACGTGCATTGCAATTGGTCGCAACACATCTTCTAATTGTCTCAAGGAAAAGACGGTGAGTTGATTTCTTACATCGTAATTTGTCTGATGGTTAAAGAGGCCTGAAAATCCGCCTTTGACATATTTTTCAAGCCTGAAGGCCAATTCTTTTGCGTCTGCCTCTTCCATATTGAGGAGCGTCTTGTAGAGATCTTCAAGAATCGGTGGCTCATTTTTATATGTTGATGGGTCTGGAGATATCCCTTTTTGTTTATAGGCAAGAACAATTGCGCGGTCCAATATTGCTTCTTGGGTGGCCGACATTTCGCCCATCATGGTTTTTAAAAGCCCATGCACCGAAAGTATTTTTACCCCTAGTTGCGCTTCTGATTGGTCATCGGGAAGTAGGGCAAAGGGGTTAATTTTTATCTCAGAGTCTTTTGAAAAAGAGATGTATTCTCCTTCAAGAGATTGGCAGAGCACCTTGTATTCGTCCTCGGGGTCGATAATGAGAACCTCAGTGTCAAACATCATTTGTCGCAGCACTTCAAGCTTCACAAGAAAAGACTTCCCCGAACCTGATTTTCCAAAGACAACAGAGTTGGCGTTTTCAAAAGAGAACCTGTCAACGATGACTAGGGAATTATTAAGCGTGTTTATCCCATAGAGAATTCCATTGGGGTGAGAAATTTCGTAGGAGGTGAATGGAAACGTGGAGGCAACCGAGGTTGTATCCATGTTCCTTGTGGAGAACAATTTGTCATTTCCAGTAGGAAGGGTGGTTTTGAACCCATCCTCCATCTGAAGGGTGGCTGGCTTTATGATAAGCAGATTTGATGAGAGAAGCGACATCAGCTCTTTCGAGCGGAGGTTAAGATCTTCTATGTCTTGAGAGGCAAGTGTTACATAGAGCCCAAATTGGTAGAAGCGCTCAAGGCCCCGCGCCAATTCTTCGCGAAGGGCAATTGCGTCTTCTAGTTGGGCGCGGATTTTGGGATCGGGTTCGAGCCCCTGCTGGGTATCTGACTCAATAGTGGCCTCCATTTCGGCGATTTTTCGTCTCAAATTTGAGAGAACATCCTTTGACTCGACTGGGTAGATAAACATTGAGATATTCATGGTCTCTTTGTAGTCGATAAGAATTGAAAGCCAATTGGGGGAAACCTGGCGGGGATAATCAACGACAAAAAAGGTGCGGTAGTAGGTGTCCCCTACGCGAATATGTTTGAAATCCACCTCAACAGAAGAGGGGGCAATTATGTCGACTATCGATACCGATCCCTGTTTGAGGGCTTCTGTCGTTTTTGCATTGACGGGTGGCTTTGCTGTTGTTGGCTGTGCTGCTTGGGCTTGGGTAGCAGGGGGAGTCTGTTGCCCGGGCGTGGTTGGAGTGGGCATTGGTTGTTGTGTTGGTTGTTTTTTCTTTCCGAACATATATTAATAGGTTGTTAGATTAAAGTATGACGTTTTGGACATCCTGTGAATTAAAATCGACCGTTATCGTATCATTGTTGAGTATTTCATAAAAAAGTTTTATCAATTCTTCGTGTTGAAGTGGACGGGCAGAAAGCCCCATTCTTTCAACCTGAGCCTGAATAACTGAGCGTTTCGAAATGAGAGCATTTTTTGCTTGGTCTGCAAAGGTGCCTGTTTTTGTTTGCTGTTGGGGTTTTTGTCCTGGGGGAGTAGTGGTTTGTGCTCCCAGAGTTCCCTCAAGATACGAATAGGGAACGACAATATAAATCTTTTTATCCAAAAGTCCCTCATTTTTTACAAGTTCGTCGATGAATTGCCGGTACATTGCCAAGTGTTCTTTTATCCGCTGGTTCTGTAGGTCGTCAATTTTTTTATCCAAAAGCTTAAGGTAGTTTCCCATATCTACCCGTTTTGAAATAATGAGGATTTGTATAGCAAAAGAAAGAGAATTAATAAGTGACATATATCCATAAATTCGTGCGTTTTGCTCATCTGCTGATAAAAGAAAGAAATTGACTGAAGAGACTTCCAAAACAGAGCAGGCATTTTTACCTTTAAACAACACAACATCATCGACGATATCAACTATTTCTGTAAAGTCTTGCGTTGTTGAGTGTATTTTGTCTTTTTTTGCCATATTTCTATGCTGTTGCTTGTGGGGCCGGCGTATTCCCAAAGAGCTCTCTTCGTAGTCGTTCGCGCTGATCTATTGAAAAAATTTCTAGCGGGTTGAATATTTTTCCATCAAGCGCAATCTGGATTTGCTCAAATTCATTTTGCTTCCGCGGGTCTTCGAGAATAACGATATAGTTGCCGTTGGGAAGGGGAGTTGCTGCGGCAAATTGTCCCAATGCATTTGTCTTAAATGCTCTTACAGGGACGCCTTGTTCGTTCATAATTTCAACCAAAATATTGGGGAGCACTTTTCCCCTAGGGTCGCGGATAATGCCCATGACGATATTGGGGGTATCGGGGAGTTGGGGAAAGCCTGCCTTAAGACTTTTTTCAGGAGTGACAGTGGTAACGCTGGCACTTTGACCGGGGGCAACTGTGGGGGCAGATGCGGTTGTTGCAGTGGGGATAGACGGTTGTAGTGGAGACGCATCAGGAAGAGGATTTGATTCTATCTGTTGCACAACGTGTGTTATTTGTGGAGTTTGTTGTGGCTTGGTAGTGGCAGCAGGCGCTAAGGGAACCTCCTCCTGTGTTTTTGCGGGGGCCTGGGGTGTTACGAGTTTTGTATTGGCATTGGTATCAAGGCTTTGTATCTTTTGGGCAACGCTTACCACGACCTGTGGGTCAGGAGCGGCAGATGGAGTTTGCGGGGCAGGTAGTTCATGGGGGGTTGCTAGCTCTTTTACCTCTTTTGTTGCAATAGTAACCGAGGGGGTAACAATTTGCAGGGCCGGAGGTATCTCTTTGGGTGCATCATCGACTCTTTGTACGGAAGGGCTTGCCGAATGGGAGGCCTCATTAAGATAATCGTTGATATTGGTGAGCACTGCTTGTTCTCTTTCATCCGGTTTGTAAGTCTTTTTAAGCGTTTTATAGAGAAGCGCCCGACGGGAATCACGGTCATTCGTCTCAGGGGTGGATGTTGGTTCTGTCTTTTGGACCACCTGAAGCTTCGGGGTAAAAAAGTCAAAGATTAGCGCTTCGGCGCCTTTTTTCCTGAAGACATACTGGTTTTCGGCAGGGAGCGCTTTAAGAAAATTTTTGAGCATTACGTCCATCGGGCGCCCCTCTATTGGAATAAAAGCAATTGCAGCACCCAGTCCTCCAAAAAGAAGAGCAAGAGGCACTTTTATTACACCCGAAACAGGAAGAATAAAACACACTCCTGCAAGAATGCCGCCTCCCAATATGTAGAGGAATTGTTTTATGGTGACGCTGCCAATAAGCTTAAATTTAAATCCAGTAACGTCCTGGGGAATAGGGTGATTTTCCATAAATAATAGCAACACACCGTATCGATGTGCTGCATCTAAGCGTATAACGTGAAAATTTTGGATGCAACGCGTTCAAACTGGGTCAAAATGGATAGCTCTTTGAGGCTGCTGTGAAAAGGGGAGCGAAAAATTTATTGACTTCAATTCAGAAATAGTATTACTATGATGATATGGCACTGTCACAAGAGCAAAAAGAAGTTGTCTTCAAAAAAATCAATGATATTGTTCTTATGGGAATTGACGCAGGTGCCCTGGAAGAGTACGAGCTTTCTGATATAGCATCGTACGCATTAAAGAGAATGGGTGAGCTTAATGGAGATGGAGAACTGCCAATTTTTTATCAGGAGCTTGCAGACAAATGGCCAATTTTTAGTTCGTTATTAGACGAAGAGGATGGTAGGGCCCACGAAATGGTCGAAAACGAAGTGTCGGAGGGAGCATCGATGCTTCTTCAACACGGAAAAGTAGATGAGGCGTTGGCGCTCGTTAAAACGGCCACTGCCAATTAATTTATATGCCAGAACCAACAACAGTAGAACAACCACGAGCAGCCGCTGAGGCGATGTTTGGTCCCGATAGGGCGGGAAGAATGGTGGGGAGAAGACGCGAGTTGTGGGAGGCTGGGCAAAGGATAAGAAACAGAAGGGCTCAAAATGTAAGCGAGCAGTCTATTGCCGAAAGTTTTGTTCCCCACCCTCCACCCACCGAAGCAAGAGTAAATCACGTTAACGCTGAAAACATTGGTATGAGGCGTAGGGGCGGGGACGTTCCCAATGCGGGAGAAAGGGAGTATACGCAAAACGAGCGGTCAATAGCTTTCCGAAAGAGAGCAGACAAATTCGCATCTCTTTCTCAAGAACTACTTGAAAAAGGATACGACGGTTTGCAGGACACAACTGCTGTTCCTGACACAACTCGGGGAAGAGGGGGTAGGGAGGTAACGGTTGGTAAAGATGCCTTTAGCGCCGCTGATAAAAAAGACTTTTTAGTAAGCGAAATGCTTGAGGCCTCAAAATCTTGGCCAATGGCAAGAGCGGTTTTAGAGTCATATGGTCCGCCAGCGGATCCGGCGGCCGAAGCTGCCAGACGGAGCATGATGGAGCAGATGCTTCGAGACCCCCAGTTGTTAAAACGTCTGACTGAGCATTTTGGTGAAATCTATAACGGTGAAAACGCAGTTTTGCAGGAAGCTTTCCTTCAAGCACAGGAGAATTTTGAAGTTGAAAGAAACAAGAAGAATTTAATCGAAACAAAAATCACCTCTGGAAATGCGGAGCTGGCGACAATTAATACCAAGTTAGCCGGTTACGAAAATCCGATGGCGGTAGGATCACCTGCTCATGAGTTGGCCACACTAAAGGCAAGCCCTTATGCAAATGAAGCAGCAGTGCAGAGGCTGCAAGACGATTTGGATACCCAAAAGGCCATAATTAGAAGAAACCAAGAGCTTGTCGACAGGAGAACGGGTGTTTTGGCGCCGGCTGCACAAACCGCCATAACGAACGCACAGCACGAAATTGACACGCGTATTCGTGGAGAATTGGCAAGAGCCCAGCATGAGGTTGCGAGGATTAGGGAGTTGCAGCAGGAACAAGAGGCATTGGCAAAACAAAGAGAAGACAAAAACAAAGAGCTTGGAGAGTTGACCGAGAAACTGGCTGATGCCGACATCACCGCCGAACAAGCAGAGAGGGAATTTAATAAAGCTAAAGCGCTCAGGATTGCCCAGGAGGAAGAGTTTGTAAATAAAATTCAAGGGATGATACGGGAGGCGGGGAGGAGGCACATAAAGGCCGAGGGTCAAGCCAATGAAACCGCCCAAAAGAAGCTGGCAGAAAGAGCAGAGTCGGATGCTCAAGACAGGGATGAGAAACAACTCCAAGCGTGCATGAATGAAAACTGGAGAAGGACGAAGCAGATAGGTGTTGTGAGGACTCGAACGGTTGAAGAAGTTGATAAAGACGAAGTGAGAGCCACATATGAAAGGGCAATCCGCGAGCGCGGAATGGATTGGTATGTGAGAAATTCTATGGAGACGCATCTAAGGACTCTTGCTCCCGGTTCTACCGAATATGCTGAGGAGAGAAGAAGGCTTGATGAGAGGTTCCGCGACACTGAATTTATGAAGAAGATGAATACCGTTGCGATGGAGCGGCTCTTTAAGAACTATCTAGAAAGCGGTAATAAGCTCAAGAAAGAGGACGTTTCTATTCTGACCGAAACCGAGGGTGGACTTGGTGCTGTTGATAGGGCTCTTGAGGCAAACAAAGCGGTTGCTACGGCGATAGAAAAACTGAAGGGTCAGAAAGGCTTCAGTGGCTCTAATAGAGAATTCATTGCGCGTATCGCAAAAGACAAGAAGACACACGGGCTGCTTGCCGGACTTCTTGCCCTTGCATTCGCGTCACCATTTCTTATTGCGGGGGGAACCGTTGCCGGGGCACTTTATGAAAAAGGCGTGGAGGCTGCATTTACCGGCTCGGGAGCTGCGCTTGATGCGCTTAGTTAACTTTTTCAGGTCTCAATACCATGCCGTGGGCAATTTTTTTCACCGAATTTCTTGTTCTTTTTTTAACTTCGCGTTTTCTTTTTAAGTCATTTTACGCGCTTTTGCACTTTGTGTTTCATAGCCAAAAAGCGGCAATTTTTCTCATCTCCGGATTTTTCCTCCCGGGCGTCTTAGTCCATGAATTGGCACATCTTATTGTTGCGGAACTTTTGAGAGTAAGAACTCACGGCATTGAATTCGTTCCCGAACTTTCGGGAAATTCGCTCAAGATGGGAGGTGTTAAAGTGGAGAAGAGTGATATTTTGAGGAGTCTTCTTATCGGTATCGCTCCTGTTGTAGTCGGAAGCCTTTTGCTAACCCTGTCGATGTATGTTTTGGGTAATGTGTTTTCTTATTCCAAGATTTTTTCATCTCCCCTGGCTTTTATAACTACTATTCTAGTAGGATATGTGGTTTTTGTCGTGACAAATACAATGTTTTCAAGCAAGAAAGACGTTGAGGGTCTTTTTGAAGCACTAATCATTATGGGAATTATTGGAGGGGCGTTATATCTTATGGGGCTTTCTCCCCACACGTGGTTAATTACGGTTTTTGGCACAAAACAAATAATGGAATTTATACGGCAAGTAGATTTACTGTTAATAATACCTGTAGGAATAAATGTGGTCGTTGTAGTGCTGTCTCTTCCTCTTCTGAAAAAGCTTCGCCTTGTATAGAAAATTAAAGTGACGGGTTTGCGATTTGCTGTACGCCGGTGAGGGTTGAGATGAGGTTTACGAAAAAGAACGAAAGAAAAATAATAATAAGCCCGACAACGGCCCAGGTTATGGTTTTTTTTGCGCTGTCGACTTTTGTCTGGTCTCCCCGGGACATTATGTATTGAGCCCCTCCCCAGATAATAAGAACAAGCGCAACAATTCCTGCAAAAACCAAAGCGGCATTTATGACGTTGTGGATTACTATTGGAATACACCCGAGAGTTGCAACATCACCATTTTCGAGGCATTTATCCCAAGGCATATAAGTTCTATGAGCCGGTTAGCGTAGGAAGCTGCAGGTTGAAGAGACTGAGATTGAAGAGTCCAAGGATAAGGTTGAGAATAAAGAATGCCAAAAATACAATAATAAGACCGATTATAGCCGCAATGATTTGATTTCGTGCCGCTTCAACGCCACCCTTATCGCCGCCTGAGGTTATCCATTTAATACCTCCCCAGATAAGAAAGAGGAGGGCAACAAGAACGGCGATAACAAAAACAATAGTGATTACAAATCCCAAGACGGAACCAAGACTCAGACCTTTGCCTGCGCAGGCTGCTTTTAAAGCACCGCTATTTGCATTCGGGCTTTGGCATGGGTCAAGAGAGTCGGCTGCATAAAGATAGGGAGCGGTTGCGAGAAAAAGGTATGCGGCTGAAGCAATTCCACCAATTTTTTTCATATCTTATTTATTGTTATCAGCTTTACTCTTTGTTGTCAAGTACGGTCTTGTCCTCTACAGAGACAAATTGAATAAATCAAGGTTGGGGTCTATGGCTTTGAGGATAAAATTTACCGCAAAAAATGATACAAAACAGATGATAAGGCCAATAATGGCATAAATTATTGTCTTTCTCGAGCTTTCAACTTTACTTTTGTCACCTTCGGACCACACCCAAGTGAGACCT
>JAYRRJ010000101.1:0-7340 GCA_041910135.1 Candidatus Levyibacteriota bacterium | reverse complement strand
GTTCTGAAATAGCGCCAAGTTGAGATTCCGTCTTTGGATAAGATCTTTGAGTCTTCCGGGAGTTCCAATAACAAAATGTGGGCTATGTCTTAAAGCTTGCGTTTGTCTTTTTATATTTGCTCCTCCGATGGCAGTTACCATATCAAGATCCATGCCCCTGGCGAAAATTTTGAATTCGTCTCCGATTTGAACAGCCAGTTCCCGAGTTGGAACGACTATAAGAACTCGTTGATTACGGTCCAAAACACATTTATTGATAAGGGAAATAAGAAAAGCTGCGGTTTTTCCTGTACCGGTATTAGCGATGCCAATAAGGTCGCGTCCCTCGAGAATGTGTGGAATCGCCTGATCCTGAATTGCGGTTGGAGAAGTGTATCCGTGATCCGCGATGTTGCGTTTCAATTTATCGACAATCGCGTAGTCGGAAAATTCGTGTTGTGGAATAAATTCCTCAATTTCACTAGTTTCAGCTGCTTTTTTGATGAATAGATTTGGGTCGAGCGGTCGCCCGACTCCACGTCCTCCACCACGACGGTTGAAATTACTGCCCTGTGGACGGTTTCTGTTGCTTCTGTAATTGTTGTTGTTTGAGTTGTACATAAAGTTAACCTCGCAATATGCAAATAATTCTGCTCAAAATTGAAGAGTTTTATGAGGTAAGATACGAAGTCAGAAGTGGTATCTTTATCCTAAATTAAAAAACTAAAATATTAAGCAAAGCTTGAAGGCCTTGCCTTTAAGCAGATGTATTTGCATACAGTCTGCGAATCTATGCATTATAGCATAGAATAGTTACGAACACAAACTATAGGTTATTTTTGATAGAATATAAAACAGTTGTGCTGCTGAGCAGGGATTCGAACCCCAATAAACGGATCCAGAGTCCGTTGTCCTACCATTAGACGACTCAGCAATATTTAAACTTTCGAGTCTCTTATTTTACTAAATTAGCCATAAAATAGCCAACATTTGCTTGAAAGGTGTAGAATATAGTTATGGTAAAGATTAATAAGACAGCATTAAAAAATTCTTTACTCACAGCGCTTTACGTAGTCGCCATTGGAACCATCCTCTATTTTGGAGGGCAGGCAAAAATTGGGAGAGCAAATACATTCCTTGTTCCAATAACTATACTTCTCTTACTTGTTTGCTCCGCTTCGATTACGGGATATCTCATGCTTGGTAAACCAATGCTTCTCTACATCGATGGCAAAAAGAAGGAGGCACTTTCTCTTCTTGCCTATACGCTTATATATTTTTCGATAATCACATTCGCGGCAATCGCTCTTATGATATCTCTCACGCGTTAACGACTTGCAAAGTCGAAAGCAAAGAGTATTATTAAAATAGATATGGCAAAAGAAGAAACAGTTCAAGAAAAAAAGAAATGGCACAGACATGTCAGGGATAACAGTGGCCATGGCGCCGCGGTCTACGGACTGGGTCTTATTGGAGCTCTTGTTTACTATTTTCAACACGCGACAACATTTGGAGACGTCATCTTTGGAATTCTAAAAGCGATAGTTTGGCCGGCTTTTGTCGTATTCCGGATTCACGAATTTTTCAAGCTCTGATTTCCTCTCGGTTCTTCTTTTTCCATCTGTTATACTCAATAAGTTATGTTTGAGCGTCTATTTCCTTATTTTAAAAGCCCACAACTTGAGGTTATCGAAGATAGTATTGGCACATTCTTAACTCACCAGGTTGTTGTTGCACCATTTTTACTACTATTCCTGGAAGAATCAGGCATCCCACTTCCTATTCCGGGAGATGTATACCTTGCCTTCACCGGATATCAAGTATCAAAGGGTGCAGTACCCTATTGGGGAGCCTTCGCAATGCTTCTTATTGCAGTCCTTGGAGGATCCTCGATACTTTATTTTATTTCGGCAAAATGGGGAAAGATTCTTGTTGATAGACTTGGTATATATCTTCATCTGAATCAAAAGAAGCTTGCGGAAGTCGAAAAAGATTTTAAAAAATACGGAGTATTTCTCATCATATTCGGAAGACATATCCCGGGGTTCAGGATTCCAATTACCGTATTCTCAGGAATTTCCGGAGTTCCCTATCCAACGTTCATCATGAGTACCTTTATTTCTGTTATTTTTTGGATAGCATTCTATTTAGCACTAGGAGAGCGCGTTGGAAAAAATGTCATGAGACATATTCATGGAACGCCCGCTTATTTTCTCCTTATTTCGATACCCTTTCTTTTTTTTATCGGATCAATCATTTACGTTAAGATAAAAGATAAGAAAATTGGATAAAAAAGGTTATGAGAATTTGGGATGTATCTCCTACGATCTTGTGTAGGAAACATTTACTAGGTGAACACCGCGAGCTTCATGCATTGTGGACAATAATCACAGAAGGTAAAAAAGGGTACGTAAACCATCCTGAAACGAAAAGATGGTTAGGCAAACTCCACGCCCTATATAATAGACACGATGAATTGGTAGATGAAATGAGCAAGAGGGGTTATAACCATCAAAGCCCCCTTGATGCAAAGCTTGCAACCGGTAATCCTTTACAGCAAATATATATCCATAATCCTCGTGAACAGAAAAGAATCTTGAAAGGAAAAAACTGCGAATGTCGGGTCTAATTCTTATTTCACAATTATTTCTTCTTAGTATCCTTTCTTATTTTGTGTATCTTCTTTCCTATTCTTTAATAAGAGGAGCTCCATTTGCTCCTATTGGCAAAAAAAGGCTTATGCTCATGATAGATTTGCTGGACATGAAAGAAGGGAATTTTATTGATATTGGCTCAGGAGATGGGAGGATAGTAGTTGCGGCAGCCAAAAAAAAAGTTATCGCATATGGCATTGAGATAAACCCCATAATCGCACTATTCGCATGGTTTAGAATAAAAAGAAGTAAACTACGAAATGCTCATATCATATGCGGTGATTGTTTCAGGCACTCATACAATAAATATGACTACATTTCTATTTGGGGAACAAATCATATGGTAAAAAACATAGAGAAAAAACTGCATAAAGAACTCAAACCGGGTGCAAAAGTTGTCTCAAACCATTATAAATTTCAGAATTGGAAGCCAAAAAAAAGCAAAGATGACGTGTATCTTTATGTAAGATAGGATTGTTCTAGAATGCTTGTTGACGCGCCATATGAGAAGTTTTGATCCCGAATGCAAGGACAAAGCAACCCAAAATAACGAAAGACCCTATGAGAAATGGAAGCGGAAGAAAAGCTGTCGATAAAACACCGGCAATTATTGGCCCCAAGATATTCCCAATACTGACATACGATGCATTGAGTCCCAATATCGAACCTTGAGACTTTTCATCCGCCTCTTTCTACAAAATTGTTTGAATAAGTGGAAGGAAGAAGGAATTCGCAGCACTCGAAAAAAGTGCGACCAAAATATAAAATTCGATACTTCTTACAAAAAAGAGGCAAAAATATGAACCGGCAGCGATTAACAGCGACCCGATAAATGCTTTCTTTTCTCCAAATTTCTTGACAATTCTGTGGATAACAAATGCCTGCATCAAAAGACCCACGACACCAAAAATAGTGAACATAATAGCAATCTGATTTGCCGTAAAATGCATAACGTTGATTGAAAAAGGCTGATAGGTAACTATGAACATGCCCCATGCGAGATTGTAGATGAGAGATATAAGAAGTGTCATTCCTACATTTTTGTCAAATACGGACAAGACAAGTTTTTTGACATCAAAAATCTTTCCTTCATGTACCTGACCGATATGCTTATTAGTTTCAGGTAAAAATATAACTGTTAATATAACGGCAATAATTGAGATAATGCCTGCAATAATAAATGGAACGTGTAGACCAAAGCCTGCTGTTGCTGCCGAAATTGCTGGACCAAAAACAAACCCGAACCCAAACGAAGCGCCGATTATTCCAAATCCTTTTGCCCTATTCTTTACATCGGTCGTATCTGAAATTACAGCTGACGCGACTGGGATATTTCCCGCTGTAATACCGTCTAACGCTCTTGCTACGAATAGAAATATTGCGCTTGGGGCGAAGGCAGCAATGAAAAACGATAGAGCAGTACCGGCGATTGATAATACTAACAATGGTTTTCTTCCGTATTTATCAGAAAGCCTTCCTATGAAGGGGGCGGATATAAATGAACATAAGGAAAAAAGCGCAAACAATAAACCATTTTGAAATACCGTAAGGCCGAATTTTTGTGAATATGCAAATATAATCGGAATTATGATTCCGTATCCCAAAGCGTTCACAATGGCAATGATTGCAATGATTGCCAAATTACGATTGTCCGAGAGTCTTTTTAGTTGCTTTCTTATCATGGTTATCTCAATAAAACTTAACTGAAGCTTCAATTATAAGCATTATTAAAAGCATTTCATATATATCAAAGTATACAAAATTCGGTTATAATCAAGTCATCTTAGGCTGGGATGAGATTTTCGTACTTATCATTTTTGTTACTTTTAATCCTGCCGATTCTTCTCTATTTTGTAACTCATGGTGCGGTTATATCTGATGAAGGGAATATCCTTCATTCTGCACAAATGATTCTTGATGGAAAACTGCCATACAGGGATTTCCATTTCGCAACAACTCCTTTTTCGCTTTTTTTAACCGCAATTTCATTTTTATTATTAAAATCTTCAATCCTTTCATCAAGACTTCTTGTCCTGGCCGTCTATCTGATTTCTTCATTGCTAATTTTTAAAACGGTTTTTATTGCTACAAAAAATAATTTTTATGCAATTATTTCATTGTTGATTTTTGTATCTTGGGCTCCATCGCACGTCAATTTTTCGTATCCTTCGGTTTACGCAGTTTCCTTCGCAATTTTGTGTTGCTATTTGCTTATGAAATTCATTCAAGAAAGGACCGGAAGATATTTATTTTTCGCCGGAATTGCATCTTTTCTCGTTCTTCTTTCAGATCGCCATATAGGCATCGCCTTCATTTTTCCGGTTGCCATTTTTTTCTTAGTCAAGCACGCGCGTTCATTTTCCTCTGTTTCATTTTTTTTGTATGGGTATATTTGGAGCTTTATTTTATTCTGCATTTATCTTCTTGCCAACCAATCGTTTCCTCAATTTGTCAGTGATTTTTCTCATTCGCTTATTACATTTGACGTTGGATTATTTCAGAAATCTGTTTTCCAAAATCTTCTCTACAACACGTCGTTTATAATCTCTGTTGCATCTTTTGTCTTGCTTTATATAAGGAGAAGATTTCACTTATTGTTTTTGCCTGCATTTTTGATTTTCTTTTTTATGACAGCAGTACTTTCACATGACTATATAAATTCCGTTCTTCTCATATCTCTATCGGGAATTTCTCTTGCGCTTTATCTTCGTTATAATGTCTCATCGAACATCCGGTTGTTGCTGATAGTGTTTTCATTTATAACCATTTTTGGCGGATTTTATACCGGTTTATTTTATGGATACTATAATACGATAACTCCTCTTGCCGAAAATTTAAATTTCTTTCCACATCCTAAAGTGAATGTTTTTGTTGACGAGAAAACGGAGCGTGAATTAACTGAGATTATCAACGTTACGAAAAAATATACTGTACCGAAGGACTATATTTTTATAAATTCGTATGAGCCGATGCTCTATTTTGTCCTGGACAGAAGAGATCCAATAAAGAATACTTATCGCTTTGCCGAACAATCACCAAAAAGATACTATGCCGAAGTTCTAGGAAATTTGGTCGCAAAAAAAGTTAGGATACTCTTCCTGAAACATAATGGAATGAATTATCTTCCCATTAGAAACTTTGTTAAAAAAAATTATGATTACTTAATGAGAATTGGGCATCTTGATATTTATCTTCTTCGTTCTTGACACTTTTTGGTTCAAAGAGTAGTATTTATGGAATGATTACCATAGATGATTTTATAAAATTAGATATCCGTATTGTTAAGGTTTTGGAAGCTACACGAATGGAAGGCTCCGAAAAACTCCTGAAACTTATTGTTGATATCGGAGGAGAAAAAAGACAGATACTTTCGGGTATTGGCAAAAGCTACAAAGCAGAAGAAATAACAGGGCGTGAACTTGTTGCAATTGTAAATCTTGAACCGCGGAAAATGATGGGTGAAGAAAGTCAGGGAATGATACTGGCAACAGGAGATGACATTGAAAATATCACACTTCTAGAACCTACAAAAGAGGTTGAGGCAGGTTCAAAAATTAGGTAAAATATAATATGGCAAAAGCAGAAGAACAACAATTTCAAGTAAGCGTTAATCCGGAAAAAACTCCGATAATGTATACGGATACGGTATTTATGAATGTGAATGATGATGGAGTAACGCTTGATATTTGTCAGAAAGTCGGAAATTCAACTCAATTACAGGTGGTGACAAGAATTGGCATGAGCAGAGAACACGCTCACAAGTTCGTAAAAAAGCTTTCGGAAATTCTTGCTCTCACACATGGACACTCTCAAACCGGAGAAAAGAATTAAAAGAGAGCAGCAAGGCGAGGAACAAGAACTAAAAGTCCCACAATTAGCGCAAATATAGCTGACAACAACACTGCTCCCGCTGCAACATCTTTTGCAATTCTTGCCTCCATACTGTGTTCAATTTTTATTAGGTTTGTCATCTCTTCAATAGCTGTATTTATCATTTCGCAGATAATCACAAAAAATATTGCAAATATCACGAACATCAAATCAAGCTTCGATGCCTGAAGGATAACAGCGGCAATAAATACTAACACGCCAATTATCAAGTGGAACCGTACATTTTGGTCAAGCTTTATAGCCAACTTTAGTCCATCGATGGCGTATCCAAAAGAGCGTGCGAGTTTATGTATGTTCATATTAAAAATTGTACAACAAATATAGCAAGAAGAGTAAGCCCAATCCCGCAAATAGCTCCAACTATCGTTTCCTGTAATGTATGGCGTTTTTCAGTGATCCGAGCCCATGCTATAACTGGAATGAATAGAAACGCCAGGAAAGACATCCCGCCAAATGCATACACCAACCCGGTTACAAACGCGCTTAGAACTCCCACGTGTCCGCTAACTTTAATCTTAGTATTAACGACATCAAGAAAAATTAGGGCGGCTATGATAAGAATGCTTGCTGTTATCAGTATCCGTGGCCCCTGTAAGAAATATACAGAGAATACAAAAAGAACAACAACAGCAATAATAAACGGATATAAAATTATCCGCTGTTTTCGATTAGAAACATCAAGATTGTTAAAAAACCCTTTCTTAACACCATAAAGAACAAAGACGCCAACAATACTCGAGAATACTATCGAAATGAAAGTCCAGAAAAAAGCAAGGAAAAGCGAAGAAGTACTTGTATAAACAATTGTAAAAACAC
>JAYRRJ010000100.1:0-5819 GCA_041910135.1 Candidatus Levyibacteriota bacterium | reverse complement strand
TGGGCGCATTTGGTGGACTTGGAGGGTTTCTTCCCCCTCTTATATTAGGTGCAACGTACCAGAAGACCCACTCCTACTCTTTGGCCCTTCTTGGACTCTCAATTGCTGCAGCTATTGTGTTTTTTTACATCAACAACCGCTTTAAGCTAGGAAAAAATAATTAAATCTCTCCCCTTTTCAATGCTATAATTTCTGGACTATGAAAATAACCGTTCTTTCTTTTGGCATTGCAAAAGACATAATCGGCAAGGAAAAGTTAAGGCTTAATGTTGATGAAAAAACTACTGTCAAAGAGTTGAAAGATATTTTGTCCTCAAAATACGCTAGACTTTCTTCTCTGCCCTCTTTTTTACTCGCAGTAAACACATCGTACGCAAAAGATGAGTTGAAACTTCAGCAAGACGACGAAATCGCAATAATTCCTCCAACAAACGGCGGGTAACACATGATTGAAGTTAAAATCAGCAGTAAACAACTCAATATCACAAAATGCATTGCATCCGTTGCATCTGATGAAGCCGGCGGAATCGATGTTTTTATTGGTACTGTCAGAAACAATACGAATGGCAAAAAAGTCAAATATCTTTTTTATGAAACATACGAAAAGATGGCACTTTCCGAGATGGAAAAAATTGCCAAATATGCTACAAAAAAGTGGAAACTTAATAAAGCCGTAATCCACCACAGAAAAGGAAAACTGGAAATAGGTGAAACGGCAGTCGTAATCGCAGTTGCAGCTACACATAGAAAAGAAGCTTTTGAAGCATGCCGGTATATTATTGATACGCTGAAGACAACAGTTCCGATTTGGAAAAAGGAGGTTTTTGAAGACGGTGCAGAATGGATATCTCCTACCCCTTAGTCAGAAATTCAATCCTTGCCCCACGCATTAACCCCGCCGTCCAAGCTATAAATCCGGGCGTTTTGGTTGAATTTTAAAACTTGTTTTGCAGCAAGGATGCTTCTTCGTCCTGACCTGCAGTAAAAGACGATTGGTTTTTTAAAATTCAAACTGTGAAGCTTATCAGGCAATATATCAAGAGGTATGTTCTCCCCCCCGATATTAAACACATTGTGTTCCTCATGCGTTCTCACATCAATTAATTCAAATTCCTTCTTTTTCATTGAATTTTTAAACTCATCAATAGACATCAACGGTACCGTTTCTCGCGCGATCGCCTTAATTTCTACTTTTGTAACAGCAGGAAGATGTATAATTGTGCTTTTTAAAGTTATAGCATCAAAAATAAATAGTTTTGAAACAAGCATTTTCCCAATTCCTGTTATGTATTTTATGACCTCATTTGCTTGCACAACGCCAATTATTCCGGCAATTGTTGGAATTACTCCCCCCTCATCGCAATTTGGAATGGAAGTATTATTCGTTTGAGCGAAAATATCTCTGTAATTTGGAGAATACGTCCCGTTTTTGTTTTTGACATTAAAAACGCTTACTTGCCCTTCAAATTGAAAAATTGACCCATAAACGAGAGGCTTTTTTGAAATAACGCAGGCATCATTGAGAAGATAGCGGGTTTCAAAATTGTCGGTACAATCAACCACGATGTCATACTTTTTTATAAGCGTTAAAACGTTTTCAGAGGTAATTTTATAAGGGTGACAAACGATTTCTATTTGTGGATTTTGCGATTTTAAACGTTTTGCCGCAACGTCTACTTTTTTCTTTCCAACATCTTTTTCCGAGAATAAGATTTGTCTGTGTAAATTCTTAAGAGATACGGTGTCATAATCCGCAATTCCAACCATTCCAACCCCTGTTGAAACAAGATATTGACCTAAAGGACACCCGAGCCCTCCCATCCCAACAATTAACACCTTTGCTTTCTTGAGTTTTTCCTGTGCCTTTTTGCCAAAGCCCTCAAGCGGCATTTGACAGCTGTAACGCGTTAAATCATCCATGTGCTTTCCCCCTTTTTGTTGATAATTTCCTGCGCTTTTTTTGCCTCATCCGGCGTGTTGATATTCATTGTCAACTCAGAATAGAGGGGCTTTATAAGCTTTACGTTATGAGAACTTCTAATAAGAGCTTTTCTTGGGCACGTCACGCCTGTATCTAAAAGCTCAAGAAGTCTTTCTTTGCTCTTTGCCTCCCAGATTGCAGCCAACGGTTCTGGTAAATCATCACTATCGCTTTTGTACGCAGTTGCCATCTTGTCAGGATCACGATTGTCTGTGAGATATACAAGCGCTTCACGATTTATCAAAGGCAAATCACAGGCAACGACTAAAAAAGCCTTGTCAGGATATTTCTCAAGTGCTGACAAAATTGCTCCATATTGCCCTAAGTCTTTATGGGAATCAATAATCGTTTTGTATTTAGAATTAATTCCATTCTTCTGCTCGGGCCGTATCGAAATAAAAACTTTATCGCAGTATTTAGACAATAAATCCGCCAGATAATACCGCTGCTCCTCTCCATGCCATTCTATAGAGCCCTTATCATGTCCCATACGCAAGCTTTTCCCGCCTGCCAAAACTAACCCGTAAATTGAGTTTGAAATTTTTTCTTTAACCATATTTTAATTATAAACTTTGTTAACCTTATAAACTTTTAATCGGCCATATTTTACAAACACTTCCTTTTGTATAATTCCCTTTTTGAGGGGGAAGTTCGACAAAAACATCAGCCCCAACAACACCGATAAAATCTCCCGAACCATGATGCGAAAGCGGCGTTGCCAAAAGTTTTCCATTTATATCTGTTTCCAAAGTTGCCTGAGTAAAAAGAGTCAGTGACGGATTAGAAGCCGTATCATTCGTTAAAATAGCAGTAGCAAGCGTCCTTTTATTTAAGATTCCCAAACTTTTCTTAAGATATGGCAAAACGTAGCGGTTTACACAAAGAAATGATGAAACTGGATTTCCGGGCAGAGCAAATACAACAGTGCCCCTCTTACTTTTCCCAAACCACATAGGTTTTCCGGGTTTTTGTGCTATACCATGAAAAATTTTTTTGACATGAAGTTCATCAAGAACCTGATACACATAATCAAACTCCCCTTTTGATACGCCTCCGGAAAGAATGATGATATCAAATTCCTGAAGGCTTTTTTTCAAAATATTTTTTATCTTATTTTTATCATCTTCAACATGAAATAATTGAGCATGAATTTTGTAGGCTGATAAACATGCACTAATTGCCAAGTCATTGGAGCGTCTTATTTGGTATTCATTCGGCTTTTTGTCAATATCCACAAGCTCGTCTCCTGTTGTAATAACAGCAATTTTGGGAAGTTTTGAAACGGCAACGCTAATCTGTCCTACACTTGCCAAAACCGGGATTATCTCAGACGTGATAATTGTTCCTGCTTCTAAAACAACCGAACCCCTTCTTTTGTCTACCCCTTTTACATGGATGAACTGTCCTTTTTTAATTGATTTTGCCACCACAACGGCATTTTTACCCTCAATTTTTATATCTTCAACCGGTATAACAGTGTCGCAAGATGAGGGGACTGCAGCCCCTGTCATAATCTTCACACATTCATTAGCATTTTTAATATCCTCTGGCTTTTGCCCTGCAGAAACAACAAAAACTATTTCAAATGAGCGAATACCTTTCTGAAAAGCGTTAAAACGTATGGCAATCCCGTCCATAGTAGAGCGGTTAAAAGGAGGATAGGGCCTGTCTGCCAAAATATTTTCAGCTAAAACTCTATTGAGAGCATTGGAAAGCTCTACTTTTTCAGTCCCAAAATTTTTAGCCTCTTGTAAAACAAGCTTTTCTGCCTTATTGACTGTAATCACGAATAAAGAATAAGGGAAAAAGTATTCATTATCAAGCAAGGTTTAGAACCTAAGGACTGAGGATTATCAACTAACAATTACCCCAACATTTCGCTTATTTCGCCATTTTGCCGGTCTTTTTGTCATAAAGCCCTCCGGCAACGGTCAACTCAGCCTTAAGCATTGAGTACGGGTCGTAGTTCTCAAGCTCTACGTATTCGGGTCTGAAGTCATCAATGCTTTTGAATTTTTTCGTAAATTTTATCGTGGGGAACTTTCGCGGTTTTCTTTTGAGCTGCTCTTTAACCTGCGGAATGTGGTTTTCATAAATATGCACATCCCCAAAAGTATGAACAAATTCCCCTGGCTCAAGACCCATGATATGGGCCAAAATTATGGTCAAAAGCGCGTATGAAGCGATGTTAAAAGGAACCCCTAAAAAGATGTCGGCACTTCGCTGATAGAGCTGTAATGACAACTTGTTGCCACGACGGGAAATCTGATACATGTTGTGACAAATGGGGAACCGTGAGGCGTCTTCATTAGTCGCCATCGTGTACAAATATTCTGGATTCCAAGAGTTAACGATAAGATTTTTTGCGTCCGGGTCGTCTTTTACCTCCTGCATAACCCATTTCAATTGGTCTATCGTGCGCCCTTTTGTCCGAGTTGGCCAATGCCTCCACATCTCCCCGTAAATTCTTGGCAGCTCTCCCCATTTTTTGGCAAAGGAGTCGCTTGATTTAATTTTTTCAATAAACTCTTCTTTACTCATAGCAGCTTTTTTCTCCTTTTCCATTTTTCCTTGATAAATTTTATAGGGGTAATCCGTCCAAATATTAACGTTTCTGTCTACCAAATATTTAATGTTTGTTTGTCCTGACATGAACCAATAAAGCTCTTCCAGAACCCCTTTCCAGTAGACTTTTTTTGTAGTTAACAAGGGAAAACCTTTTGATAGGTCGTAGCGGGTCTGGCGGCCAAAGACGGAATACAAAACAATGTCGGTTCCCCTATCAACTTTTTTCTCACCTTTTTTGAGGATTTCTTGTAATAAATCGAGGTATTGATATTCTCCGTGTCGTACTGCCATTTTGATTTAATATAAAACCACTCCCAATGCTTGTCAATAAGTCTTAGACCTGCTTTTCCTTTTTCGTTGCGGCGACACGTCCGCCCTGCCATTGGCCACGATACTGACTTCCTTTACCCTTCACTTCCATAAACATAGCAAAAATATACCGGGCTCCCAACTCGATTGTGACCGTTGCCGGACCCGCATTGTAGAGTAATGGGTGAACCATGCCTGAATATCCGGGGTCGACTATAGCCATTCTGGCAATTATCCCCGAGCGCTGCAGTGTTGTTCTTGGCTTTAGAATTCCTACCAAATCAAGGGGCATATTAAATTTTTCATATGTTTCAGTAAGATAGATTTCTCCAGGTTTGATGATGATAGAGCTCTTTTTCTTCGGATCAAATTCCTTAACCAAAACCACATCGGGCGTTTTTCTTTCCTCAATTCCCAAATATGAGTTACCTTTAAGCTTAAAAACTTTCCCAAGACGTAAATCAAACCCCGCTCCTTCGGGATTATTAAGCTCCCTATCAGCGAGATTTTCTACTAGCTTTTTCTTCTTAACAAGTTCTAATAAATTTTTTGGTCCTAGAATCATAATTATTTTTTCGGCAACAAACGCACAATGTCCTCCGTCACTTTTTCAACCGGTTGATTACCATTAATTTTTGTAATCACATCGGCAAAGCGCTCATTGATGTATTCGTAACCCGTCAACACTTTTGCAATTTTATCCTTGTCCTCATAAATTTCCTTGACATCATCTTTTGCGCTCAATCTTTTCCACGACGCCTCCAGAGGAATAGCAAGGTAAAAAGTAAAATCAGGGACGGTAAACTGGTGGTACATCGACAAAATTGACTGTGTCATAAGGAGAAGATCGGCGTCCTTTTTGTCATATGTTCCACCCGTCCTATCCAAAATGCCGTAGACTATTGCTGACCAAAAACATCTGTCGGTGATTACCACTTTCCCCTCCGCGAGTGCCGGAAGC
>JAYRRJ010000099.1:0-7830 GCA_041910135.1 Candidatus Levyibacteriota bacterium | reverse complement strand
TAGGTTCACAGACAACAACAACCCAAATCACAACTTCCCCCTTTAGTGGCCTCAATAGAGGTTTTGGAGGGTTTGGGGGCGGGGGAAACCTGAGGGTTGTCGGTGGCACTAGGCAAGTACGGTAATATGAGCACCTCAACAATCATTAAGGTGAATCACCTCAATAAGCAGTACATTCTTGGAGATATTACGACCCACGCTTTGCGCGATGTTTCGTTCGAAATAAAAAAAGGAGAATTTGTTGCGATTATGGGTCCGTCGGGAAGCGGGAAATCTACGCTCATGCATATTCTGGGTGCGCTCGATACTCCAACTTCCGGTAGTTATTTGTTGGATGGAAAGAGTGTGGAAAAGCTCTCCGATGACGAGCTTTCCGAAATAAGGAATAAAAAGATAGGTTTTGTTTTTCAGGCTTTCAATCTTCTTCCAAGGACAACCGCTATAAAAAACGTTATGCTGCCCATGAGGTACGCCGGTATTCCTTTGGAAGAACGGTATGAACGGGCAAAGAAATTCCTCTCAATGGTCGGACTTTCGGAACGTATGGAACACACCACGAACCAACTTTCGGGAGGTCAACAACAGAGGGTTGCAATTGCAAGAGGAATTTCCATGAACCCTGCCCTACTCCTGGCCGACGAGCCGACAGGGAACATCGCGTCAAGTCAAGCAGACGAAATAATGTCGATTTTTCGGGAACTCAATCGGAAAGAGGGACATACTATTGTCATGATTACCCATGAAGGTGATATTGCTGTGCATGCAGGACGAATAATCACCATAAAAGACGGAAAGATAGTATCGGATGTAAAAAATAGAAAACAGCGATGAAAATGACAAATGAAACACTTGAGCTTCTAACCGAGAGTTTTTCGACCCTGACAATCAATAAGATGCGAACGGGGCTTGCCATTCTTGGCATTGTAATAGGCATCGGGAGTGTAATCGTCCTCATCTCACTCGGACAAGCAACGCAGCTGCAAATTCAAAATCAAATACAATCCCTTGGGGCTAATTTGTTGACGGTTAACCCCGGTTCCCAAAACGCGAGTGGAGTGCGCGGAGCCGCCGGAGCTGTAACAACATTGACGAATGAGGACGCAAAAGCCATCCGGACCTCCCCCAATATCACCGCCGTACAAACCGTTTCACCCGAAATTCAACGAAGGGAACAGATTACCGCCGGGCGGACCAATTCAAATATCCAAATCATTGGTGTTACCGATGCGTATGCTGTCGTGCACAAATTAAGCATGGATATCGGCTCATTTATTACCGAGAATGACAATGTGTCGTTAGGAAAGGTAATTGTACTTGGTCCGCAAGTTGCAACGGACTTATTCGGAGGAACGACAAGCTCCGTCGGACAAACAGTCAGAATCAACGGCATTCCGTTTCGGGTCATGGGAGTGACAAAAAGCAAAGGCGGATCCGGGTTTTTTAACCAGGACGATATCGGATTTATCCCCCTAACAACAGCACAAAAAATTGTATTCGGACAAAACTATCTTAGCTCAATTGCTCTTGAGGCAAAATCGTCGGAGGTTATGACTGATGCCCAAAACCAAGTCGGATATCTTCTTCTGTCCCGTCATAAGCTACAAAGTCCGCAGGATGCCGATTTTTCAATTTTTTCCCAAGCGGATGTTCTCAACACGGCTTCTCAGGCAACCGGAACTTTCACTACTTTTCTGGCAGGAATCGCGGCAATTTCGCTTCTTGTAGGAGGAATCGGCATCATGAACATCATGCTTGTAACAGTTACCGAAAGGACGCGTGAGATAGGACTTCGAAAAGCTTTGGGAGCCAAGAAAAAGACGATTGTAACGCAATTTCTTATAGAATCGATTTTCCTTACTTTTACTGGCGGTATCATAGGGACGACCCTTGGAATCCTTATTTCTTACGGCTATTCCTTTGTTACTTCAACTCTATTTGTGCTTTCTCCCTACTCGATATTCCTTGCTTTTGTTGTATCCGGGGCAATCGGAATACTATTCGGGTGGTATCCTGCTCAAAGAGCCGCAAATTTGCAGCCTATTGAGGCACTGAGATATGAATAACAAAAAAATTTTGTATAAAGTGTTGAGTATAAAGTATAACTGGAAAGGATTTTCTCCTTAATACATAATTCATAATACTTTATACTTGATTTTGAAGAAAGGAGGTGATTCTCAATGACAAGTGAGAAAGAGAAATCAAATAAGAATTTACTGCTTTACACACTTATAGTTGTAGTCGCTGCGGGATTGGGCTTCTACGGCGGAATGCTGTACCAAAAAACACAAGTAAGAACAACATTTGGACAATTTACCCGGGAGGGACGGTTTGGACAGAACCAAACCGGCATGATGAGGGGTAGCGCGAATCGGGGATTCGGGGGTGCGGTTGTAGGGGATGTCATCTCAATTGACAACGATAGTCTTACGGTAAAGCTTCAGGATGGAAGCAGCAAGATTGTCAATTTATCTCAATCAACTACATACAGTAAGACCGAAGCAGGTTCGAAAAACGACCTTAAAAGCGGAACAAAAGTTGCGGCAATCGGAACATCAAATTCGGACGGTTCAATTACAGCACAGAACATACAAATTAATCCTGCGTTTCGGATGATGGGAAGACCCAATGTTACTCCGACCAAGTAAATTTGTTGACGGAAGGCTTACTGCTATGAGAAGCTTACAATATGGAGCAACTATACTGCAAAGTATGTAGGGCCATTATGCTTCCTGCGTACAATTTCTGTCCCAGCTGCGGTGCGAAACTTAAGGACACCCAATTAACTATTACACTCTCAAAACAGATTGGAGTTTATTTGTTGAGCTTTTTTCTTCCTCCGCTTGGATTGTGGCCGGGGTTCAAATACTTGAAAAATGGAAATGAACACGCAAAGCATGTCGGGCTTATCGCGATTTTCTTAACAATTTTAGGAATAATTATCTCTTTATGGGCTTTCTTTGGTATTATTCACTCCGTCAATAACACCCTTAACCAACAAATCAACTTGCATCAGCTCGGTTATTAACTGTAATAAGCTCTCTCTTTTCCTCTCGTGTTAGTTGTTTCAACGAATATTCACGTTTTAAGGCTTCGGACGGACCTTTCACTTTTTCAAAATACACTAAAAAAACCGGACGTCTTGAACGGGTATATTTGGCTCCGCCATTGGCAAGCCCGTTATGCGCTCTTAACCGCATCGATATGTTTTTTGTTTTGCCGATGTAGAAAGTTTTGTCCGAGCATTCCAGAATGTATACATAAAAATGCGAATCATTTACCATTTGCTATTTTTTTCTTACAATACAATTATTATTAAGTCTCTTTTAAGCAATTTTAGTTAAACTTAGTATAGTATACCCCTTTTATTTAAAATATAAGTCGGGTATAACATTTTCAAAACACATTTTGCAATTGAAAAAGTTGCAAATTGAGTAGGAAAAGTACATATGAGAAAGTATCTTCAAATAACAATTGTTTTGGGGGCATTTTTCTTGCTTGTTTTTGCCAAAAATTTAAAGGGAAGCGACGATGAGGTAAAAATTGTCGGCAACAAACAAGTTCTTCCTTCCCCAACTCAAGATGCGTCTGCGATTGCTACGCCAAATCCACAAGAAACAGCTGCTCCAACTATAGCCGCCGCCACTCCGACACCTACCGTGAAAGTTGCAGGAAAATACAGAGACGGAACATATGATGGAACAATTGAGGATGCATTTTACGGAAATCTACAGGTACAAGCCGTTATTAAGGATGGAAAACTAGCCGACGTTTTGCCTCTTTTGTATCCAAACGATAACAGAACCTCAATTTCGATAAATACTCAAGCAATTCCTATGCTGCGAGACGAAGCGATAAAAGCCCAAAGTTCACAGGTTGATATTATAAGCGGAGCATCGGATTCAAGTCCTGCTTTCTCGCGTTCTCTGGCATCTGCCCTAAAAAAAGCCCAAAACTAAATACCTATGAAACTTACCGAAGGAATTATGGGCATGAGCGTAGCAATTGAAGTTCTTGACACTACAGTCAAGAGTGCGGACATTGATGAAGTACTTGATTATTTCCATTCTATTGATGAAATCTTCAGTACATATAAAAAAACAAGCGAAATATCACGCATAAACAAAAAACTTCTAAAACTTGAAGATGCAAGTCCCGAAGTTAAGAAAATATTGAAATTGTGCGATGAGACAAAACTTATGACGAAAGGGTATTTCGATATTTCAGTTGAAGGGATTATCGACCCTTCGGGGCTTGTAAAGGGATATGCTATATCTGAGGGGTCAAAACTATTGATGAAAAAAGGATATAAAAATTTTTACGTTGAGATAGGAGGCGATATTGATATCCGTGGGTTTAAAAATGGCATGAAATGGAAAGTAGGGATAAGAAATCCGCTAAAAACGTTCGAAAACGCGAGGGTCCTTTTTCTCAGCAACAGAGGTATTGCAACCTCCGGTACCTACGAACGCGGCATGCATATCTACAATCCTATAAAGAAAAAGCTAGCCAACGAGTTATCCAGCGTGACCGTAGTGGCTAGTGACGTTTATGAAGCAGACAGGTTCGCGACTGCAGTGTATGCGATGGGTGAAAAGGGAATTGACTTTTTGGAAGAAAAAGAAGAATTGGAAGGATATGTCATAGCAAAAGACGGTAAAGAGCTTTTTACGAGCGGTTTTACAGCTTATCTTTCTCCCTAAAATATGATTATTGACAAATTTCTTAATAAAATTACGATGTACAGGTTGACCCTGTACTATCTGATTGCGCTCGTAATTTACGCAATGATTACGGGGTTTTTCGGACTTACGTTATATGGTTCTGTCGATATTTTACTTTCTTCGGTTATCGTTCTGTCTGTGTGCTTCATTTCTAACTGGATTTTTGCAAAACTTTTTAAAGCGGTAACTAATGTCGAAAGTGTCTTCATTACCGCTCTTATTATCATTCTCATTTTCCCGATGAAGTTCCCTCACCAGGCGGTCGGTCTTATCGGTGTTTCACTCCTTGCGATGGGCTCCAAGTATCTTCTCACGGTTGAAAAAAGACATCTTTTCAATCCTGCTGCTGTTGCGGTCGCAATGATGTCACTTCTCTCGGCCGAGCATTCGGCAATATGGTGGGCTGGAACGCCTCTTCTTATTATCCCTACCCTCATCGGTGGATTGCTTGTAGTACGAAAGGTGCAACGGATGCGTATGGCAGGGGTGTTTTTAGCTACGTACTTCGTTCTTGCTGCAGGAGCTGCCCTCCTCCATTCAAACCCGATATTGTCATTGTGGCAAAGAGGCGCATTTTCATCAGCTCTTTTCTTTTTTACTTTTGTGATGCTTACAGAACCGCTTACCTCCCCTTCAACCAAAAAAATGCGGACTTGGTACGCAATCATAGTTGCCGTATTGTATTCAACCCCGATAGTACGACTCGGTGGTCTCGTTTTTACTCCTGAAATGGCGCTTGTGGTTGGAAATATATTCGCATATATAGTCAATCCGAAATATAGATTTGAACTTTCCTTGATAAAGAAAATTCAATTGTCGCCAGACACTTTTCTTTTCGACTTTGGCCAAGTGAAGGGGTTCAAATTCTTACCCGGTCAATACATGGAATGGACCTTGCCTCACTCAAATGCCGACAGCCGAGGAAATCGAAGATTTTTTAGTCTTGCCAATTCACCCCACGAAAATATCTCAATTGCTGTCAAATTTTACTCTCCATCAAGTACATACAAAAGAGCTTTGCTTTCTCTTCAACCGGGACAAAAAATTGTTTCATCAAGCCTTTCCGGTGATTTTATAATGCCCACCAAAAGAAACACCCCGCTTGTTTTCATAGCAGGGGGTGTCGGAATAGCGCCATTTCGAAGCATTATCGAGGATATCGTTGAAAAGAAAGAGCAAGTCAATATCGTCGTGCTTTTTGCCAATAAAAGGAAGGAGGACATCCTGTTTCTTGATGCCCTGGAAAAGGCTCGCTCTTATGGAGTGCACACTCTCTACATACTCACCGACAAAAGTGCAATTCCGGAAGGTTGGCAAGGCATTTCAGGACATGTAACTCCGGAAATAGTAAAAACTTTTATTCCCGATTACATCAAGCGAAAGTTTTATGTTTCGGGTCCTCAATTGATGGTACAAAACTTTGAAAAGATTCTCTTGACAACAGGCGTTCCAAAGAAAGGCATCAAAGTCGATTTCTTTCCCGGCTATCAGGAAATCTCTGTCTAGGTTGATTTTATCCTCAAAATGTGTTATAGTATACTTAATATTTCTACATTTTCTCCATGGCCACACAGCAAGAACCAAAACATTCAAATCCTTGTACCCGGTGCGGAAAAGAGCGCATTGAGGGCAAAAAATGGAAAGAAGAAATAGCTACTTTTTTCGGAACCTCAACCATCATTCACACTGAGACCGTTTGCCCGGACAAGGAATGCCAAAAGATTGTCGAGCAAAAGCTTGAGGCTCTCAAACAAAAATCCGACGAATTGAAAGAGGAAAAACAGAAGAAACTTGACGTACTTGCTAACGCTAGAAAATTGAAAGCCGCTCAAAACCTCAAAAACTAAACAATAACCCTCTTTGTAGAAGCATGTAAATGTACCAGCAGTTGGTAGGGTATGACTTTTGCAATTTTAGCTGCTTCTTGAATGGAATTAAGGTCTTTACTTTCTCCGGAATAAACAATAACCTCGTCGTCTTCTCTGATATTTGATACTTTCGACACATCAATTGCGGTAATATTCATGCTCACCTTTCCGATAATAGTGCAAAATTTCCCTTTTACTTTCACAAAACCTTTGTTTGAGAGTGCCCTATCGACACCATCGTTGTAGCCTGCCGGAAGTATTGCTACCTTCGTCGTCTTTTTTGTTCTATAGGTAAAATTGTAGCCTACATGTTCACCTTTCATAAGTGTCTTTATTTGAGCGATTTTTGTTCTAAATTCAAGTACCGGTTTTAAAGTGCTATTTTTGCGGGAAGGATCTATGCCATACAGGGAAATTCCTGCCCGTGCCATGTTTCCGAGATATGAAAATTCTTTGTTTTTAAGGATTCCTGAAGAATTTGCAAAATGGATATACTTTGGTGAGAAGTATTTTTTTACAATAGTTATTGCTTGTAGAAAATTTTTTTCTTGTTCCCGGGTTAACTTCACATCGGGGTTTTCGGATTCCGCAAAGTGAGACATTATACCCTCAAGACATATACCCGATTTTTTAATCTCCGAAAGAATCTCTCCTAATTCTTCAAGCAAAAAACCTTCTCGATGCATTCCAGTATCGACAAATAAATGAATTTTGCTTCTCGGTTGATACTTTTTTAAAGCGTGCAGTTGTTGTTTGGTGTATAGCGCAAAAGAAAACGGTAAGTGCTTGGTGCGAAGACTTTCGGGGCTCACATACCCCATGACAAGAATTGGGGTCACAATATTTGCTTTGTAGAGTTCGTACGCTTCGTAAAGGCTGTCTACACAAAAGAACGGCGGTTTCAATACATCAAGTATCGTTGCAACTTGAGTAAGCCCATGACCGTACGCATTGCTTTTTAAAACTGGTGCAATTTGGAGACCAAAAGAGCTTAAATAATTATAATTTGCAATCAATTTTCTTTGCGAGATCACAAGAACATTAAGGGGCTTATAGTTTCTCGCCAGAAAACTTTCTATTTGTTCAAGCATAAGAAGTTCTGTTATTACAATCTTAACTCATTTCTCTTATAAACCAAGCAATTGACTCACTGTTACAAATTCAAATCCATTCTTTCTTAGTGTTTCAACAATTCTTGGTACGGCAAGATAATCAACGGGTTCATTAGGAAATCCGTTCAT